>CACYCJ010000269.1 GCA_902772925.1 uncultured Lachnospiraceae bacterium | reverse complement strand
TCCCGGAACACTCGTTGACATCCTTGAGTTTGATGAAATGAATGAGATCCTTCTTGAAGAGGGACAGAGACCTGCTCAGGGCAAGAGAATAATGCTCGGTATCACTAAAGCATCACTTGCTACAAACAGCTTCCTTTCTGCGGCTTCATTCCAGGAGACCACAAAGGTTCTTACTGATGCTGCTATCAAGGGTAAGGTTGATCCGCTTATCGGACTTAAGGAAAATGTCCTTATAGGTAAGCTTATACCTGCAGGTACAGGTATGAAGAGATATCGTTCGGTATCACTTGATACAGACTATCTCAATGATGTGCCTGAATTTGAGTCTGATGAAGACGAGTATATTACAGACGATGAAGAATTTGAAACAGATTCTATAGAGCTTACAGATGAAGCTTCGGATGATATTATATCTGATGATGCTTCAGATGAAGAATTCGAGGAGATTGTCGAAGATGAATCATCCGAGGATGGCGAGATATAGATTTATTAATACAGCCGGGAGGGGATCATACTTCCGGCTATATTAACATTAAAGACGAAAAACAGGTGGTAACCGGATATGTATGATAATATTTCCATAATAGTTCCGTCACTTAATCCCGATGAAAAGCTTCTTGAGGTCGCTAAGGGTCTTGTAGAAGCCGGATTTACGGACATTATCCTGGTTGATGACGGAAGTGATAATGAGCATAAACATTACTTTAAAGATATTCAGAATGAATATGGTGAAGACAAAATAACAATTCTTACTCATGATGTTAATAAGGGTAAAGGACGTGCCATAAAGACCTCAATCGCGTATGTACTTGCGAACCGTCCCGATACCGGGGGAATCATTACGGTGGATGGCGATAATCAGCATAAGCCGGAGGATGTGAAAAAGTGTCTTGATAAAATGGCTGAATGCAAAAACTCCGTTATACTAGGCTGCAGGGATTTTGATCAGGATGATGTTCCCTGGAAGAGCAGAAACGGAAATAAGATCACGAGAACCGTATTCAGACTCGTTTGCGGAATGAAGATATCCGATACACAGACGGGACTTCGTGCCATTCCCGCCGAACATCTTGAATTTATGCAGGGTGTTAAGGGCGAAAGATACGAATATGAGACCAATATGCTCCTTGAAATGGGAGACAACAAGATACCTTACGATGAGGTGAAGATAAAGACCGTTTATATAGATGATAATTCTTCTTCGCATTTCCATCCGGTAAGGGATTCCATAAGGATTTACGGCTTTATTTTAAAATTTGCCTTAAGCTCGGCAATCTCAAGTATAGTTGATATTTCCGCATTCAGGGTATTGCTTGCGCTTCTTCCCGAAAAGATCGGTATCTTCCCCGATACGATCGTTGCCGGACTTGTCGCAAGAGCAATATCTTCACTTGTAAATTACGGTGTAAACAGAAAAGCCGTATTTGATTCAAAGGGCTCAGTCGGAAAATCACTTGTAAGATATTATGTACTTGTAATCTGTCAGATAACCGCTTCGGTATGCATTGTTTCCGGAATCGTAAAGCTTTTCGGAATATCCGGAGGATGGTTAAAGACAATAGTAAAGGCAGTTGTAGATATTATATTATTCTTCCTGAGCTTCAGGATACAGAAAAAATGGGTATTTAAGAAATAAATATCCGGAAAGGGGAGACAGAAGATAAGCTGTCTGGAACAATATGGATAATATTAAAAACAACAAAGTTCTGAAGATAGTGATCAGGGTCGCAATCTTTTTGGTTGTGACGATAGCTTTGGTGCTGTTCCTTCTTATCGGTATCGTCCGTATAGCTCTTAAAGGACCTTCCGAAGCATTTAAGGATCAGTTCGTTATGTTTGCTTATGAGACCAGTGCATTAAAGAAGCTTCCGAAAATGTTCCTCAAGGATGAAGAGGTTGAGGCGATAATAGCCAAGAACCTTATGCCCGAGGTTGAAGAGGGTACTGTGTCGGATGAAGATCTTATCGTAATTAATACCGAGACAGATGCTGATGAGGAACCCATTTCCATAGAGGAGATCACAGGCGGAACCTATCACGGATATATGATGACCGTTCTCGATCCTTCCAGGATTTTTATGGGTAAGGTTGATTCCTTCGGTGAAACGACAGGATGGGTGGTTAAGGAATTCTGCGATAAATACGGTGCCGTAGGCGGCGTAAACGGCGGTGAATTCTTTGATGCCGGATCATATTCATATACTGCGCTCCCTGTAGGCGGAGTTATCTCACAGGGTGAAGCTGTTTACGAAAATAATAATGCGGGAAGCTGGAATCTTGTCTGCATGACGAATGATAATAAGCTCCTTCTTCTTAAGGGCTACAGCGTTCAGGCTGCACTTGATATGAATGTAAGGGATGCCGTTCATGTTAAGCATGAGACCGGTCCGTTCCTTATAATAGACGGTGAGCCTCTTGAGGTTCCCGATACAAGCGTATACGGAGGCGGTAAAAACCCGAGAACCGCTATCGGTCAGAGAGCAGACGGAGCGATACTTCTTTGCTGTATCGACGGAAGACAGGCATCAAGTCTCGGTGCCACATTTAAGGAAATGATCGATATCATGAAGGATTACGGCGCAGTAAATGCGGCATGTATGGATGGTGGTACATCAACACAGATGGTCTATGAAGGTGAGGTTGTAAATAATCCTTATTCACCCACCGGACCGAGGCGTTGTCCTACTGCATGGATGGTAGCGGGAGGTGACTGAAAATGAGTGATATAAAGAGACCCGGAGACGGTGGAATGTACGATTACAGCAGAAGCAGCGGAAGTGATGATGATTACGACTTCCGTGCAAAGACATCTTCGGCGAGAAGAGACAGAAGCTCCGAGGGCGGAGTAAAGGTTCCTCCTTCATCCAGAAGCGACAGCAGACGATATGAGGATAGAGGTAGCAGAAGATCATCATCGGGGAGTTCATCATCAAGAAGCTCTTCGTCAAGAAGCTCTTCATCCAGAAGTTCATCATCCTCAAGATCTTCTTCATCAAGGGGGTCGTCTGACAGATCCTCAAGAAGCTATGACAGTGGCAGAAGCACTTCATCAAGAAGCTACGAAAGCGGCAGAGGTACATCATCAAGAAGCTCTTCAGGAGGCAGCCGCTCGGGATACAGAAGCTCAGCATCGGGAAGCCGTTCGGGTTCCTCGACCAGAAGCTCAGCATCGGGAAGCCGTTCAGGCAGCTCGAGATCGAGGAGTACGGAATTAAGGACAAGAAGCAGTGATTATCCCGAAAGAAGAAGCACAGAGGTAAGAAGCAGATCGGGCGAAAGAAGACCGAGCGAGAGAGACAGCTACAGAAGAAGCTCTTCAGGAGGCAGAGGAGGAAATAACGGTAACGGATTCATGGGTACCGGTATTTCGGGCTTTGCGGTATTTATGGTCGCTTATGTTGTGATAGCTTTGATCGCTATATTCATTACCTTCGGTGCATTTAAGAGTTATCTGAAGGATTATCAAAAATCACTTCCCGAAACTGTTGCAACCGATGTGGCAAATAAGCTTACGACTGATGAGGCTTCTAAAATACTTACTACGGAAACCGTGGTTACCAAGAACAGATTTGATTCATTTGATAATTATATTTCATCCATAATAGCTAAGCTTTCTACAGGCGAGATGGTTGTCAAGGAGTCTAAAAAGTCTACAAAGGAAACTCCGCTTTTTACCATTTATGCCGATAATAAGCCTGTTTTAGATATGACTCTTGTTTCAAAGGGACAGAGCAGGCATAAGCTTGAAACCTGGGATTACGACAAATTCTATCCGGATGAATATAACATTTCGGGTGATACCTATTTGATAAGTGCACCAACGGGCAGTGTTGTTACCGTTAACGGTGTAGAGCTCGGTGATTCCGACATTGCAAAGGATGAGAACGGAAATGCGATCGTAACCGATATCGAGGTTCTTAAGAATGTCAAGGATTACATAAGCTCGGTTCCGACATTTACCACTTATCAGGCTGCCGGAGTTGACGGCGAGCCCGAGATCAAGGTTGTAGATAAGGATGGTAATGAGCTTGCACTTACTCAAAACGGTAAGGAATATGTGGCAAGCATGTCCATGGATCAGGCTATGATCGACGAGCAGAAGCCTTATGTGGAAGAAGTGATCAAAGCTCATGGTGAGCATTTCCTTGATATAAGCTCTTCAATCTATAATTACATTATGCCGAATTCAGAGCTTTATGAAAATATTCAGGGAACGGTTACAAATTTCTATTCAACAAGTAAGATTGCCAATTATACATTTGATAATGTAACGGTTGACAACTTTATTCAGTATACCGATAATTGCTATTCCTGCGATATCTACTACGATCTGAATGTTACATTCAATACCGCAGGCTACGAGCCCCAGAATGAGGGTTCAAATATGACCTGGGTTTTTGTAGAGAAGGATGGAAAGTGGTATCTGACGGATACACTCATTAAGGGTACTGTAAAGGAATAATACACAAAACTTCCCATATGTGATTATGAGAAGTATATTATATCAATTATGACGTCAGTCTATATGTGCAAGTGCTTTCAAAACTGTTCTCCGATTTTTATTTTGCACGAAATATGTTTATGAATTATCACAAAGTGCTCGAAATGGCACATAGCCATGCT
>CACYCJ010000268.1 GCA_902772925.1 uncultured Lachnospiraceae bacterium | reverse complement strand
GGAGAAGTCCCGGAAAATTCAGGAGGATTATGTTCAGACTTTGAAGAGAGATGATGGGATGAGCAAAAACATTTCCCTCATCGATAAGACAAATATTCATAATAATCGTCTTCAGGTTATCAATCAGTATGTTATCGGTGAAAAGCAGGGCGCAAAGCATGATAACCGATATGATGTTACAATTCTTGTAAATGGTCTGCCTCTCATTCATGTTGAGCTGAAGAGGCGCGGTGTTCCCATTAGAGAAGCATTTAATCAGATAAATAGATATCAGAGAGACTCTTTTTGGGCAGGCAGCGGTCTGTTTGAGTATGTTCAGATATTTGTTATCAGTAACGGAACCAACACCAAGTATTATTCTAACAGCACAAGGGATAATGCTATAAGGGAAGCCGGAAATGTAAAGAAAAAGGGTAAGACGAGCAACAGTTTTGAGTTTACTTCATTTTGGGCTGATGCAAATAATAGAATTATTCCGGATCTTATTGATTTTACGAAAACATTTTTTGCAAAGCACACTATTCTGAATATTCTCACTAAGTACTGCGTCTTCACTTCTGAAAAAATGCTGATGGTTATGAGACCGTATCAGATAACAGCCACCGAAAGAATAATTAATCGTATTGAGATAGCGCATAATTATAAGAAGTATGGGGATATTGCCGGTGGAGGATATATCTGGCATACAACGGGTTCGGGCAAGACTCTTACTTCTTTCAAGACGGCTCGTATAGCTACAAAGCTTCCGTTTGTTGAAAAAGTGCTTTTTGTTGTGGATCGTAAGGATCTTGACTATCAGACGATGAAAGAATACGACAGGTTTGAGAAAGGTGCGGCAAACAGTAATACATCTACTGCAATCCTGCAGCGTCAGCTGTCTGATGATAATTCCAAGATTATTATCACGACCATTCAGAAGCTTTCCACATTTATCAAAAAGAATAAAGATCACGAGGTTTATAACAAGGAAATCGTTATAATATTTGACGAATGCCACCGCAGTCAGTTCGGAGATATGCATGCAGCTATCGTGAAATATTTCAAGAAATATTATATGTTCGGCTTTACCGGTACGCCCATCTTTGCCGAAAATGCGGGGCGTGTCGTTAATCCGGCATACGCCACGACTGAGCAGACATTTGGGGATAAGCTTCATACCTATACTATAGTTGATGCGATAAATGATAAAAATGTTCTGCCGTTCAAGGTGGATTATATAAAGACGATGGATACGGACGCCGATATTGATGATGAGGATGTCTGGGACATCAATCGCAAGAAAGCACTTGAGGCTCCGGAAAGAGTTGAAAAGATTACGAAGTACATACTTGATAATTTCGACCGGAAGACCTACAGAGGCAACAAGACATATTATTTCAATAGGCTTACAAATATCGAGGATGTTGCGTCGGCAAAAAAGGACGCGGTTGAAGAAATAAAAGATAGACAACGATTATCGGGATTTAATTCTATATTTGCGGTTTCGTCTGTTCCCATGGCGATGAAATATTATAGTGAGTTCCGTAGGCAGATACAGGCTGATCCGACGAAGAGCATTAATATAGCTCTTATATACAGCTATGCCCCGAATGAAGAAGAGATAGATGGGCTGCTTGATGAAGAAAACCCCGAGGATACTTTTTCCCTTGACCGGACATCAAGAGATTTTCTTGATATGGCTATTCGTGACTACAATGAAATGTTCAGCACAAGCTACGATACTTCGAGTGATAAGTTTCAGAACTACTATAAAGATGTGTCGCTTCGAATGAAGAATAAAGAACTGGATATGCTGATTGTTGTAAATATGTTTCTTACAGGATTTGATGCAACTACGCTGAATACTCTCTGGGTGGATAAAAACCTGAAAATGCATGGGCTCATACAGGCATTTTCGCGTACAAACCGTATATTAAACAGCGTCAAGACATTTGGAAATGTAGTCTGTTTCCGTAATCTACAGAAACGCGTGGATACTGCTATCGGAAAGTTCGGCGATAAGGAAGCCGGCGGAATAGTTCTGATGAGAAGCTTTGACGATTATTATTACGGCTATGACAATGAAAAAGGAAAGCATATGCCGGGATATGTGGAGCTTATAGAAGAACTTACAGAAAAGTTCCCGGTGGAAGAACCGCAGATTATCGGTGAGAAGAGACAGAAGGAGTTTATAAACCTTTTCGGTGCCGTTCTTCGTATGAGGAACATTCTTGTTGCATTTGACGATTTCGAGGGTAAAGAGCTTCTTTCCCCGAGAGATCTTCAAGACTATCTCGGTAAATATCAAGATTTAAGAGACGAATGGAAGAGAAAACGAGAAGAAGGCGAGCTTACCGATATTAATGATGATATTGTGTTTGAGATAGAACTGATCAAACAGATCGAGATTAATATCGATTATATCCTTATGCTGGTTAAAAAATATAAGGATTCAAATAATCAGGATAAGGAAATAATTGTTACGATAAGGAAAGCGGTTGATTCGAGTCCCGAGCTTAGAAGTAAGAAAATGCTTATCGAAGCATTTATTGCCCGCATAAATGAGATGGATGATGTTATGGCTGAGTGGAACGAATTTGTAAATCAGCAGCGGGAAAAGGATCTGAAAAAGCTTATCGAAGAAGAAAAACTGAAGTCTTTCGAAACCTGCAAGTTTATGGAAAATTCATTCCGCGAAGGCGAGATTAAAACGGTAGGTACGGATATTGATAACATACTGCCGCCCATGAGCCGTTTCGGCGGAGGCGGAATGAAGCGCCTTGAAAAGAAACAGAGGGTTATAGATAAGTTGCAGGAATTCTTTGAAAAGTATCACGGCATCGGTGGGAAGATGGTTTCGTTCAGTCAGAAAGAAGTAAGATATGAACGGAACAATTACGATGACACACTTGGTATGGTGGCTGAGAGTAGACCATTTGGATCAACCTAACTAAAAGTATCTTGAGTTTCCGTTAAATACATTGTGATAAGTGCGTATAGTTACCCATGTAAAAAAGCTTCATGTGAACTTTTCCTTTGCGACGCTTACAAAGCTCAGTGACAGGTATGAATTTACCTTTATAAAAGACTTTTC
>CACYCJ010000267.1 GCA_902772925.1 uncultured Lachnospiraceae bacterium | reverse complement strand
TTTGACTGCGGCGGTACGATGTATCCTTTTATGGAGCTTTGTAATTCGCTTTTCCAGGCGGTGTATAAAGCAAATCATTTCAAGGATGTTAAGACCTACTATTTCCACAACTGTATTTACAGCAAGCTTTATAAAACAGCGGAATGCGAATATGGTGACTGGATAAGTCTTGAGGAGATTTTCAGACTTACCGATAAGGATTATAAGGTCATTATCGTCGGCGATGCGCAGATGGCTCCCGAGGAGCTCTTTGATGTCAACGGAAATTACAGAGGTCCCAACGACGGAAAGTCGGGCTACGAATGGAATGAGCTTCTGAAAAAGAAATATAAAAAGGTAATCTGGCTTAATCCCAGATTTCACGGAGAGCTTTCACACAGGTATTCCTGGATGGAAGCGGAGAGTGCTCTCTCCACACTTTATAAAATGCTTCCTCTTACCGTTGACGGTCTGAAGGAAGGCATAAAGTATCTTATGGCCCCCAAATAAAGAAATATCAGTTAATCTGTTTTTAATATTAACGGAGAACATTATGGAAGAAAGTAAAAAACTCGGTCTTGTGCTCAGCGGAGGAGGCGCCAAGGGCGCTTATCAGCTGGGAATGCTTAAGGTCCTTAAGGAAAAAGGACTCCTTAATGAGATCACCCATATTTCAGGTGCTTCCATAGGTGCCATCAATGCGGTTTTATATCTGCAGGATGATATGGAGCTGATGGAAAAGGTATGGAACGAATTTGAGCAGAAAAAAATCTTCAATATAGATGAGTTTTCCATAACCGAAGAAAATATCGGTTTTACAAGAAAAACCGTCACCGAACTTGTGAGAAAAAATATTGATATGAAGAAAATATCAAAGTCTCCGGTATCCGTATATGTAAGTGTATCCAAGCTTACGAAGGAAATAGACGGTGCAGAGATAAAGGAACCTCACTATTTTCGTCTGAACGGAGAAACTCCTGACATGATAGAAAAGCTTATACTTGCATCATCAGCATTTCCCCTTATTTTCGAACCTGTGGTTATAGGTGATGAAAAATATGCTGACGGCGGACTTTCGGACAATGAACCTGTGAAGCCTTTATATGACGAAGGTGTAAGAGATTTTATTGTCATCGGACTGTCATCGGACAGAGTATTCCCCAAGGAACTGTATCCCGATGCCGATTTTAAGCTTCTTTATCCTTCACATGATCTTGGCGGTATATTTACAGGTTCGCTGAACTTTTATGAGGACAGCAAGGATTTCAAAAAAAGACTCGGAATGATGGATGCCGAAAGGTATATAAAGACTGTTTTCGAAAAGGATGAAACCTACATCCGACTCGAAAAAGCGCTTGCCGAACAGGACTATAACCGCCTTGTCACAGCCGTTAAATATGAGTCGAATTACGACAGGCTGAGTACAAGTGTGAATTCCAATCTTGACAAATTCAACAGTATAGCGGATAAATATAAGGATTTTAAATTATAAAAGGATCATATATGAAAAAAGAACTGACATGTATTTCCGTTCTGTTAGCTGCCTTTGCAGCAGAATGTATACGAGAGAACAATACACTTACCGTGACACATTACAGACAACATACTCAGGGCAGACTTAAAAGGCATGTTCGCGTTGCATTTTTCGCAGATTTTCATAATGCAAAAAGCAGCCGTTTTTGTGCTAAGGTTTTTAAGACTATCAAGGATTCCAAGCCGGATCTTATAATAGCTGCCGGAGATATGATAAACGGCAATGACAGCAAAAAGGATATGCAGCAGACAATTCAGCTTATAAATATGCTCGGTAAGATTGCTCCCGTATATATTTCAAATGGAAATCATGAGTTAAAGGCCGGTCATGTTAAGAGGAGTTATTTTTACAGAAGCATTAAACAAAATGCCACTGTATTAAATAATGATATGATGCCGGATGCATTAAACGGCGTGAATATCTACGGACTTGATATAGGCGGACATTTTTACCGCAGGTCTTATCCGAGAAAAATGTCTGATTATTACATTCCTTCACTTATAGGTATGCCCGACAAAAGCAAATTTAATATTCTGATTGCGCATAATCCGGAGTATTTCAAGAAATACGCAAAATGGGGAGCCGACATAGTTCTTTCCGGACACTATCACGGAGGTCTGGTAAGACTTCCGATATTTGGCGGAATGATTTCATCTTATCTGGTACCTTTTCCGGAATATGATTACGGACATTACAAGTCGGGCAGAACAAATATGTATATAACGAACGGTCTGGGTGCTCATACACTTAAGATAAGGATCAATAATATTCCCGAGGTTGTGATTCTCGATATATTCTGATTTTATCGCACTTTATTAAAGTATAAGGCGTTTATTATTTTTTTCAGGAAGGAGCATTAGGATGAAGAAATCACATCCTGTTCTCATATTTTTTTTAGTTTTGTTTAGTATTCTCGTAGTCGGCTACGGAGCGATGGTGGTAGTATCGTATTACACATTTGTACCCGGTACCATCATAAATAATACGGATGTTGCTTTTAAAACACTTACACAGGCATCCGATATGCTTAAGGCCGAGGATTATGTCCTGCATGTAAAGCTCAGAGACGGCTCAATGGATATTAAAGGCTCGGATATCGGCTTTAATGCGGATATTACAAGTGCGTTGGATGTCATCAAAACATCTCAGAATCCGTTCCTGTGGTTTATGTTTTATGATGTGGATGCGGAAACCGCTGAATATAATGTAACCTACGACGAGGAGCTTCTCCGAAAATATCTTCTTTCCCAGAAGTATTTTCAGGAAGACTATATGGTAGCTCCCACCGATGCATATATTGATGTAAATGATGAAGAGGCAGTAGTTGTTGACGGTGATAAGGGTAATACCATTGACATTGATAAATTTCTTGTGGCGATAAGACCATATATACTTGACCGTCAGAAAAACTTTACCGCAGATAAAAGCGGAGTATATGTTGAGCCGAATGAGCTTTCCGATTCTCAGAGACTTAAGACCGCCGCAAAAAACATTAATGAATATCTGACTCTGGATATAAGTATTAAATATACTGATGATTATTCCTATAAGCTTACTCCTTCAGAAATCAAGGGAATGATCGACATATATGATGATAACAGTGTGCATGTTTCCCGTTCGGGAGTAGGTAAATTTGCCGAAAAGTTTACCCGTCTTCATAATACCTACGGTGAACAGCATGTCATCGAAACAATACATAATGAGACCGTTGTATTAAAGAGCGTAAATTACGGATGGGAGCTGGAGCCCGAGGTTCTTGAGACCGAGCTGACTGATGTTCTTTCCAATAAGGAATCAAAGGTAATAGAGCCCGAATTCAAGCATACCGGCTATTATTATGACGGAACCGATGATATCGGAAACAGTTATGTTGAGATCAGCCTCAGAGACCAGCATGTGTATGTTGTTAAAAGCGGTAAGATAGTTCTTGAAACCGACTGCGTATCCGGAAATATGGCTGCAGGTCACGGAACTCCTTCAGGTCTCTTTAAGATCAATAATAAGATACGAAACATTACTCTTATCGGTCCCGACTACGAATCCAAGGTGGCTGTCTGGATGTCCTTTAACGGCGAGATAGGACTTCACGATGCAACCTGGAGGAGCTATTTCGGCGGAGAGATATACAGGACAAACGGCTCACACGGATGCGTAAATCTTCCTTACGGCCTTGCGCTTGAGCTCTTTGATCTGGTCGAGGTAAATATGCCCGTGATAGCATATTGGGGGTCTGATGTAAAAAAATAAATAAGCCTTCAGATTTTTGACACTGTGCATAAATTATGATAAACTTTTATACATGGCAACGGGCATGCCCGATCCTGTATTATAGAAATTGAATTATTATTCGAAAGGTGGAATACAAAATGAAACAAAAGGTTCTTTCTCTTCTGGTTGATAACACTTCAGGTGTACTCAGCAGAATATCAGGTATGTTCAGCAGACGCGGATTTAATATAGACAGCCTTTCGGTAGGCGAAACCGAAAATCCCAAGTTATCAAGGATGACTGTAGCCGTTTCCTGTGATGACAGAGTACTCACTCAGATTAAAAATCAGATAATGAAGCTTGAGGATGTAGTTGAGGTTACCGAGCTTCATGACGGAACATCCGTTTGCAGAGAGCTTGTTCTTGTAAAGGTTAAGGCTGACATGAAGGAAAAGCAGGATATCATTGCCATAGCAAATGTTTACAGAGCAAATATAGTTGATGTTTCTCCCGAATCTCTTATGATCGAGCTTACCGGATCATCCAGTAAGATAGAAGCTTTCATCAATCTTCTTAACGGTTTCGAGATAAAAGAATTTGTAAGAACCGGTCTTACAGGCTTACCAAGAGGTTAGTATTTATATACCGGCAGCTTTGTCTGCCGGTTTTTTGGGGTTAAAATGGATCATTTAGAAGCTCAGTCTCTTATAATTTCATATGTGAATAATACGCTTCCCCGAAACAAGCAGGAGGATTTTGCCCTTCATATGCAGAATTGTCCCACCTGTTATAATGAACTTGAAATATACTATACTCTGTTTAAGGGCACAAATGCCATAGAAAAGGGTGAGGAGCTTCCGGCTGACTTTGATAAACAGCTTAGAAAAGAGCTGTCAAAAACCCGTAAAAGATCCGTGCGTAAAAGAAAGCTTTTCGCTTATTCTTTTACACTTGTTTTTGTTGCGGTCTCGTTTTTCATTGTATTATTTTATATTCAGTCTCTGAATGATGTATATGACTATGAACAGAATGTAATAATGAATGCTCAGGCAGCATATTATTTTGATGAAGAATTATATGAGAAGCTGTATTACATTCCTTTCCCCGACAGGGTACAGCAGTCAGAGGAGCTTACGGATAAAAAGCCTAAAAGCTTTTATCAAAAGATAAGCCTGTACAATGAATATCATAAACCTTCCGAGGAAGATGGCGAAGGAAGTAATTAAAGAAGGAGGTGCAAGATGAGTAAAAATTCCGAAAAACTTCTTTTGATAGACGGAAACAGTATCATGAACAGAGGCTATTTTGCACTGCCTCTTTTAAATAATTCAAAGGGTAATTATACAAATGCCATTCTCGGATTTCTCAACATATTCTTTAAGATATATGAAGAGGAAAAGCCTACTCATATAGCAGTTACCTTTGATCTTCACGCGCCTACCTTCCGTCATAAGCTATATAAGGAATATAAAGCCGGAAGACATAAAATGCCCGACGAGCTTAGAGAACAGTTTCCCGTAATAAAGGATGTTCTGAGGGCGATGAATATATGCTGCTGTGAAAAGGAGGGTCTCGAATCAGACGATCTGATAGGCACATTTTCACGCATGGCTGATGACGCTATGCAGGTCATTATACTCTCCGGTGACAGAGATATGCTGCAGCTTGTAAAGGAAAATGTTCTTGTAAGGATACCTAAGACCAAGGACAAGAAAACCGTCGTCGAGAGCTACGATACGGCAAGACTCTGGGAAGAATACGGTGTGACTCCCACGGAATTCATCGATATGAAGGGACTTATGGGAGATTCATCCGATAACATCCCGGGTGTAAAGGGAATCGGAGAAAAATCCGCTGCCAAGCTCATATCAACCTATCACAGCATTGAAGGAGTATATAAAAATCTCGACTCTGTTACCCCTCCGGGTGTAAAAGCTAAGCTTGAGGGTAATGAAGATATTGCTCTTTTTTCAAAGGAGATAGCCACCATAGTACTTGATGCGGATATGGACTTCACCATTGAAGATACCGCTGTAACAAGTGAACAGATTTTTTCGCAGGATGCCTATAATATACTGAGTGATCTTGAATTAAAGAGCATTCTGAAGAGATTTGAGTTTGATAATACTATATCGATAAACAAAATTGAATTCGTTCCCGATATAGTATCTATCAGTACAAAGGAAGAGCTTTGGGATTTAAGAGACAGTATATTAAGTAATCACCCCGCTGCCATAGGACTTTGTCCTGCGGTCAGTGATGAAAATGTGATCATATCCCTTTTTATCAGCTACAATGATAAACAATATATTCTTGATTTCGAGGATATGAATTATAAATTCCCGGATTTTGTTTCACAGCTTTCCGAGGAAGGGATAATTATCTCGTTTTTATCCTTTAAAAAATACATTGAGCTTTTAAATCTTTCTCCTAAAATGAATATCTTTGACTGCGAGGTTGCCGCCTATCTCATCAACCCCGAGAAGTCATATGAACCTGAGATATTAAGTGAGATTTATCTCGGACTTTCTCACGGAAGCAGAAAGGATGCATTCGGAAAGCTAAAGCAGCTTGACAGCTTTGTGATACAGGATCCGAAGATAAGAGAATACCTTGCTTTTTCTGCATTTTGTGCTGATAAGCTTTATGACAAGCTGATAAATAAGCTTACAAGCTACGATCTTTACGATCTTTATTACAAAATGGAAATACCTGTCGAATTCGTATTAAATGATATGGAAAAGGCAGGAATAGGCTTCGATAAGGAATTTACCGAAAACTATGGCAAGCAACTATCAAAAAGAGTTGAAGAATTACAAAAGAAAATATATGAAGAGGCCGGTACAGAATTTAATATAAATTCTCCTAAACAGCTCGGTGAGATCCTTTTTGAAAGACTCGGACTTCCGAACGGTAAGAAAACAAAAACCGGCTATTCAACCAATGTTGATGTATTAAACAAGCTTTATAATGAGCATCCGATAATTCCTATGATATTGGAATACAGATCTCTTACTAAGCTGATCTCCACCTATGTGGACGGACTACTTTCTTCAGTAAGTAATGACGGCCGCATACACAGTAAGTTTAATCAGACCGTAGCTGCAACCGGAAGACTAAGCTCGACGGAGCCGAATCTTCAGAATATTCCCACAAGAACATCCGAGGGAAAGGAGATCAGAAAGGCGTTTGTTCCGAAAGAAGGCTATACCTTTGTCGATGCCGATTATTCACAGATTGAGCTCAGGGTAATGGCACATTTATCAGATGATAAGGCACTTATAGAGGCCTTTAATAAATCACTTGATATTCATGCCATAACAGCCTCCGAGGTTTTCGGCGTTGATATCGACCAGGTTGATTCCAATCTCCGAAGAAAAGCAAAGGCCGTTAATTTCGGTATAATCTACGGTATAAGCTCCTTCGGACTTGGACAGGATCTTGATATCAACCGTAAGGAAGCGGAAGATTATATTAATAAATATTTTGAAACCTACAAGGGAGTAGACCGTTACCTGAAAAAAATGGTGAGCGATGCCAAGGAAAACGGTTATGTAAGAACTCTTTACGGCAGGATAAGACACATTCCCGAATTAAAGTCCTCAAATTATATGCAGAGACAGTTCGGTGAGAGAGTAGCGATGAATTCACCCATACAGGGTACCGCTGCAGATATAATCAAAAGAGCGATGATAAATGTACACGACGAATTAAAGCTCAGGAATCTTAAATCAAGGCTTGTTTTGCAGATACACGATGAGCTGCTTATAGAAGCGGCCGATGATGAAGTGGAAAAGGTAAAGGAGCTTCTTGAAAAAAGCATGACCGGAGCTGCCAAGCTAAAAGTTCCGCTTTATATCGATATGCATACAGCCGATAATCTGTACGATGCAAAATAATCTGTGTTATGGATAATAATCTGTATTATGGAAAGTAATCTGTATTATGAAAGTGATCATTGGAATAAATAAAGATACGAGAAATTGTTAAAATGAAGATAATAGGTATAACAGGCGGCGTAGGTGCCGGAAAAAGCCTTATAATGTCATATCTTTCAGAACACGAAAACACATATATAGCAGAGGCCGATAAGATTGCAAAGGAGCTTTATCTCCCGGGAAATACCGTTTATGAAAAAGTGCTCGAAGCATTTTCAGAATTCGATATATGCGATGAAAAAGGAGTTCTCGACAAAATGAAGCTTTCAAAGCTTGTCTTTAATGACAGCGATAAGCTTCAGCTTCTTAATGACACCGTTCATCCTGCAGTAAGGGAAGAGATAATGTCTCTTATCAAAAGAGAAAACGAACTCGGAAGGGATTACTTTTTCCTAGAAGCCGCTATCCTTATAGAAAGCGGCTATAAAGATATCTGTGATGAGATATGGTATGTTTATGCTTCCCCTGAAACAAGGATAAACCGTCTTATAAAAAGCCGCGGATACAGCAGAGAAAAATGCTTATCGGTCATTAGCAGTCAGAAAAGTGATGATTTTTTCAGAAAATACTCTGATCATGTAATAAATAACGACAGGCCCTTTGAAGAAGTCAAAAGGGACATAGATAAATTAATGGAGTAAATCATGTCAAAACCTATTGTTGCCGTAGTCGGAAGACCGAATGTAGGCAAATCAACTTTATTTAATACACTTGCCGGCGAAAGGATATCTATCGTAAAGGATACACCCGGCGTAACGAGAGACAGGATCTATGCTGATGCGGAGTGGCTCGGAAGAAGCTTCACCCTCATAGATACAGGCGGAATCGAGCCTGCATCAAACGACCTTCTTCTCGTTAAAATGCGCGAGCAGGCAGAGATAGCCATAGATACTGCCGATGTTATCATTTTCCTTGTCGATGTGAGAGAGGGACTTACTGCTGCCGACCGTGAGGTGGCGCAGCTGCTCAGAAGGACAGACAAGCCCGTTATCCTCACCGTAAATAAGGTTGATGATTTTAATAAATTCATGAATGATACCTATGAATTTTACAACCTGGGAATCGGGGATCCCGTTCCCATTTCCTCAACCGAGAAAAAAGGTCTCGGAGATCTTCTGGATATCGTACTTAAGCATTTCCCCGAAGATGCGGATACGGAGGAAGAGGACGAAAGACCGAAGGTTGCAGTGATCGGTAAGCCCAATGTAGGTAAATCATCACTTATAAATAAACTCCTCGGAGAAAATCGTCTCATTGTATCCGATATAGCAGGTACAACAAGAGATGCGGTGGATACGGTTATAACCCGAAACGGTAAGGATTATGTCTTTATAGATACGGCCGGTCTTCGAAGGAAAAACAAGATCAAGGATGAGCTTGAAAGATACAGCATCATCCGTACCGTAGCTGCAGTGGAAAAATGCGACATAGCAGTCCTTGTAATTGATGCTTCCGAGGGTGTTACCGAGCAGGATGCCAAGATTGCCGGTATAGCTCACGAAAGAGGCAAGGGTATGATCATTGCCGTAAATAAATGGGATTCCATTGAAAAAAACGACAAGACCATGAATGCATTTAAAAAGGATATACAAAACAAACTTTCCTACATGCCTTATGCAGAGTTCCTCTTTATCTCGGCTCTTACCGGACAGAGACTTCCGAAGCTGTTTGATCTTATTGACGAGGTTATCGAGCATCACAGGTTCAGAGCTTCAACAGGTGTTCTTAACCAGATACTGACCGAAGCTACAGCTCTTGTTGAACCTCCCACAGATAAAGGAAAGAGACTTCGTATATACTACATTACTCAGGTGTCTGTCAAACCACCCACCTTTGTTCTGTTTGTAAATTCAAAGGAGCTGGCACATTTCTCATATATAAGATATATAGAGAATAAGCTGAGGGAGGCCTTTAATTTTGACGGAACACCGATAAAGCTCATTGTAAGAGAAAGAAAAGAAAAATAGTTTTTCAGAAAGAAGGATAAAAAATGACCTTAAGCATTATACTGAGATTCGTATGTCTTATAGCAGGCTACGGTTTCGGACTTATACAGACCGGCGTTCTTTACGGAAAGCTGAAGGGTGTTGATATAAGAAATTACGGAAGCGGAAACTCGGGTACCACAAATGCTCTGAGAGTTCTCGGTCCCAAGGCCGGACTTGTGGTATTCCTCGGAGATTTCCTCAAATCATTTATACCATGTCTTATAGTTAACCTGGTATTCAGACATATCTATCCGGAAACATATCTCTTATATGTATTATATATCGGATTCGGAGCTGTCCTCGGTCATAATTTTCCCTTTTACCTCGGCTTTAAGGGCGGTAAGGGAATCGCTACCACAGGCGGTACGATAGCAGGTCTTCTGAACCCCTGGATGATAATAATCCTGCTGGTTCTTTTCGTTGCAACTCTTGCTATATCAAAATATATGTCCGTTGCTTCCATAGAGCTTGTTTCAAGCTTCTGGCTCTGTTATACAATATTTATGTTTATCGGATTTCTTCCCTTTGATGTTTCAAACGGACTTACAGAGCCTGCCATAGAAAGCCTGATCCTGGCAACAATATTTGCTGCTCTTGCAATCTATCGTCATAAGGAAAATATAATCCGGTTAAAGAACCATGAAGAAAACAAGATGAGCTTCAAAAAAACAGTTAAAACGGAGGAAGACAAATGAAGATAAGCGTTATAGGCGCAGGCAGCTGGGCAATCGCTCTTACAAAGCTGCTTACGATAAATGAAAATGAACTTACTGTCTGGTCAATTGATCCCGAAGAGATAGTAATGCTGAAGAAATACTGTGAGCATAAGACAAAGCTGCCCGGTGTCATCCTACCGGGAAATGTCACATTTACAACCGATATCGAAATGGCTGTAGAAGGAAAGGATATGCTTGTCATCGCCGTTCCTTCACCTTTTGTCAGAAGCACATCAAAGCTTCTTGCTCCTTATGTTAAAGAGGACCAGATAATAGTAAGTGTTGCTAAAGGCATCGAAGAATCCACACTTATGAGAATGTCCGAGGTTATCCTTGAGGAAATCCCTCAGGTCGGGAAAAACCTGGCTGTTCTCTGCGGACCCAGTCATGCTGAGGAAGTCGGAAAATGTATGCCTACAACAATCGTTGCCGGCGCCAAAGACTATGAGATTGCAAAGCTTGTACAGGATACATTTATGAATGACTTTTTCAGAGTTTATACAAGTCCCGATGTAGTAGGTATCGAGCTTGGCGCAGCTCTTAAAAATGTCATAGCTCTTGCGGCAGGTATAGCAGACGGACTCGGCTGCGGTGACAATACGAAGGCTGCTCTTATTACAAGAGGAATAGTTGAGATAAAGAAGCTGGGTGTGAAAATGGGCGGTCATCCCGAAACCTTCTCAGGTCTTACCGGAATCGGCGATCTTATAGTTACCTGCGCGTCGGTACACAGCCGTAACCGTAAGGCCGGCTACCTTATAGGCCAGGGAATGAATTATCATGAAGCCATGGATGAGGTAAAAATGATAGTAGAGGGCGTTTATTCCGCAAAGGCGGCTAAGCTTCTTGCAGAAAAGTATGATGTTGAAATGCCCATTGTTGAAGCCGTAAACGAAATCCTTTTTGAAGATCTTCCCGCTAAGGATGCACTTAATAATCTTCTGACAAGAGACAAAAAGGATGAGATAAGTATAGCAGCCTGGGAATAGAAATGAATAATAAGATAGACATTAAACTGAACGTTTTCGAAGGACCTCTTGATCTGCTCCTTCATCTGATTGAAAAGAATAAATTCAATATTTTTGACATACCCATAGTTGAAATTACCGATCAATACCTCGAGTATCTGGATGATATGGACGAGGACGATGTAGGTGTGATGAGCGACTTTCTGGTAATGGCCGCAACTCTTGTAAGCATAAAGGCAAAAATGCTTCTTCCGCCGGAGGATGTACCCGAGGAGGAGGAAGAGGACCCGAGGCAGGAGCTGGTAAATGCGCTGCTTGAGTATAAAATGTATAAATATGCCGCAATTGAGCTTAAGGATATGGAGCTTGATGCCGGGAAGGTATTTTATAAAGCTCCCTCAATTCCAAAAGAAGTAAAGGATTTCAAGGAAGATATCGATCCTGCGGATATCATTAAGGATACCACACTTGAAAAGCTTAATGCCATTTTTACAGACATTATGAAAAGACAGACCGAACGACTTGATCCTGTAAGAAGCAAATTCGGAAATATCACGAAGGAAGAGATTAATGTTGAGGATAAAATGGTCGAGCTGAGAGCAAGTATCAAGGGCCTTAGAAGCATTAATTTCAAGACACTCCTCGAAAAGGAACGAGGCAAGATGAATCTTATCGTTTCATTCCTTGCGGTTCTTGAACTGATAAAGATCGGTGTCATAGAAGTCCGGCAAAACGGACTTTTCGAAGATGTTATAATAGATTCACTTGAATAAGAGGTTAAAAGCATGAACTCAAACACATATGGCGCTATAGAAGCCATTTTATTTGCCTCAGGAGAGGCTTTAACTCTTCAGGCTATA
>CACYCJ010000266.1 GCA_902772925.1 uncultured Lachnospiraceae bacterium | reverse complement strand
CAAATCAGCAGCCTTAGGCAATGCCGTGATAGCGTTTTTGACTGGGTCTGCTTCTCCCTTGATCAGGTTAGCAATTGCCTCTTCAGCCGCTGTGAGCTTAGCATAGTTAGTTATATTATCCTGTGCACCTTCATACTGTGCGAGAGCATCATATTTTGAACGCGCCGCCTTAACAGCTTCAAGAGCATCTAATGTAATGGTTTCTGGCAAAGCATCAATAGCTGCTATACACTCTTCATCTTCTGTATACTTGAACTCTATAAGTGCCGATGTCATATAGGCATAATCAAAAACCACATATTTATCAGATAAAACAGGTAATTGAATTTCTTCGCCTGATTGTACATCTGGGTACTGCTGCTGTAAATGGGCATTGAAAGTCCAGTAGGCTGGTTCATTACTAATGAGATGGAACAGCGCACCCACCGGCTCCATGGTTAGATCATAGACAAAAGCAACATCAGGTTCATCTGTAAGGTCAACCAAAGACAATTTAAACTGCGTTTCCACTCGTGAAATCTTAATCAAGGCAATAGGCATTTCAGCTGTATAAGCGCCATCAGTATCTTGTGTAATCTGTGGATTACCAGTTCCCCCTGTATTTGAATATAATTGCTGAAGAACAGTTTGATCGTTAAAGGTTTTAGCTGCACCTTCCTGGATTTCAAGAACTTGACCATCAGAAGTTGTTGCCTGAACATTCAATGTATTGTTAAATAATCCCGAAAAACTGTCATTAGCGAACACTGTAGAACTACAAAGCAGTATACATAGAGCTGCCAAGGATACTACTACAAGTATTTGATTCCATTTTCTTTTCATAATAACATCCCCCATCAATTAATTTGCCGTGTAATCTTTTTTACAAGATACCGTTGTAATTGCACCCGCTAATCTGGCAGTTTTTACTCGAAGTGTATACTTCTCTCCTGCTACTACTGTTCTATTAAATGTAACTGAACCTGATGATGTACTTGCATGCGTTAATTCTTCACCATCTTCATCGTACAAATATACAGTAGTATTAAAAGTGGTAAAATCGAGAATATGCCAACAACTAAGATCAATTTTATTGAACCAACTCTTTGAAGATTGTACATTTGCGGTTATTGAAGAACTTGTATTAGAAACATTTGTAATTCTTGTATAATCTGCAGCAGATCCTGGCAGTGGTATATCATAATATACCGTTATAACATCATTCGATTTAATAAAAGCTGTGCTGATAGTTTCCCCTTTAGCTTCTCCCGTTGTGCTCAGGATGCTACTACTCGTGTTAGGCTCCCCATATTCTTCTATAAGCGGGAATTTGTCATTAATTCTAAACATCCATCCCTGAATAGAAAGCTCTGTCGGTGGTGCATATGTTACATTGTTCATTTTTATTGAACGGAAATAAGTTGAAGTCGATGTTATCGGGCTACCATTTACATTTAGAAATTGTGGGGCTGTATCGCCATCACCTTGTATCGCACAAAGTGCATCCACAACTCTCTGCTTCGATCCATCTGTCTTAGCCGGAAGATCAATATCATCATATTCAACTTCAAAGTTGTTACTAGAGCCATTGCTGATAATACGTACAGTAACATCTTCTATCGCTGCACTCGTCCCCGTATAAGTCTGTAAATAGTAACCTGAATTTGGTCCCTCTGTAGCAAACGCTGGAACAGTTAATAATAACATCATTAATGCTGAAACAACGCTAACCACGATTTTTCTTTTAATGCTTCTCATTTTTGTGCCTCCTTAACATCATATGGACAATCATGAGTTTTATTTAATCTTTTTCCTTATGGTCTTGCTCCATTTCCCGTAATATTTCTTGCCATTAATTATCTTATAGGTCCGTATCCGGAAAGAGTAGTTTTTATGACGTGCAAGCTTTTTGATAGTCACTCCTTTCTTTTTAAATCCTTGCACCGTTTTCTTTTTTGCTTTTTTATATTTTTTCTTTAATGAATACTGTATCTGATAGCCACTAGCAGTCTTTGTTTTTTTAAAGGCTACAAGTGCTACCGCTTTCTTAGTTTTCACTTTAAATCCTTTTACAGTTAATGCTTTTGCCTTTTTGATCCGTTTGGCCATCTTATCTTCAGTATCATCTGTAGATTGTTCATGGTCATCGTCATCTCCATGATCATCTTCATTGTCTAGGAAATATTCCGGATGACAATTTTTATATTTTCTCTGTATCGTCTGGAAACAACTCTCTCCATTAAATAATTCAACCAACGCTCCTAGTGTCTGATAGGAAGCCATTCTATTTTCATTGATACCATAAAGTGCTTCGCCATTGTCTACTATTCCACTTAAAAACGTAGTCAAAAACGAACCATATTTACGCTGCCATATCTCTTCCTCAAAATCGTTCACCTGTAGCCCGGTTGAAACGAGAGCATTTGTTATTACCGCTGCTGTATTCATGTTGTTTGCTCTATATTCATCACTACCGTTATCCGAAGAAGTTGTATATGAAACAGCAGCATTCGCGGACAGATAATACTGGCGCAGTATCATGCCAAACTCACCATATCTGTTAACCACACGTTCTTCATCCACACTTTTAAGGAACTGGAGTGGCAATAACGTCATTGCATATGCATCGGTCCCAATCGTAGCATTACCTTCGGAATCATATTTTGGTTTAGTGTAATATAGAATGCTCTCAAGCGCAGCTTGCCGTATCTCATCCGTATATCCTTCTTCGCCACTAGCATTACTCATCTCCAAAGCTAAAATCAGATACGATATTGACATACTATCTATGACACCTTCTGGTGCCAATCTCCCTGATTTCAAAATTCGCGGTGTCCCATCATCGTAATAACATCGATCAATCATCATTCGGATAAAATTGCGCCCGTTAAAACTTCTGGGATCAGCGCCGCATGCACATAAAGCAGCTGTATACCGAAACAAATCTTTATTACTAAAACCGAATCCGTTGACTTCCGTATAATCAAGCTGATCTTCCAGATAATCCAAATAAGTCTTCTTTGACTCTGAACTAAGAAAACTACCATCTATAGACATATCGATAATCTGATCATCTTCAGTTTTATACTCATCACCGAGCGATGAGAAAATCCAGCACTCCCAATCAATTCCTGTATCCGAGTTCGTATCTCCGCCTAACCCCTGATATACTCCTTGATCATCATAGAAATATCCCGTGCCTTCTTTTGCATATGCCTCAGTAATCATGAGATCCAGCGCAGCTTTTACATATTCTTTAGCTGTTTGGTATATTGTAAATCTACGATAACCATATTGCTTATCATCACCATGCTTAAGGCTACAACCTATATAATATGTGCCTGGGGCTAAGCTTTCCACTTGAAAGCCTGTGGTCTTACTGATTCTAAGGGCGTTGCCCACATCTGGCGTGTCCGCTACTGTCGTTGTAAGTATGTAACCATTTACACAATCCTCTTCTTTACCATCTTTTTTGTCTGT
>CACYCJ010000265.1 GCA_902772925.1 uncultured Lachnospiraceae bacterium | reverse complement strand
CTATGTCATTCGTCTTACCAAGAAAAGAAAAGTCTTTTATAAAGGTAAATTCATACCTGTCACTGAGCTTTGTAAGCGTCGCAAAGGTGATATTGTGCCTGTCACTGTGAAAAAGCTGTAAACACTTAGTAGTAGTTTAATTTTCTCCTTCTTCCCCACAGACACCAATAATCACATCATACTACAAGTACCAGTCACTATGAAATGATATGTTTACCTACATCTAAGGCGCAATCAGAGTACCCCCTTCAACCCTTGTTAGGTTTGTCTTAGGCTTTGGAACTTGCCTCTTACGATCACAATTTTTCCAATATTCCCATCGTTCTTCGTCATTAAGAGACAACGCATATTTATCAACCATCATTCCAAGACTTGTTACTCTATAGTCTTGATTCTCAATAGAACGATTTCTATCAATGCCCTCTGTAATCAGCAATCCAAATTGAGCTAAGGCTATAACTCTTGTATTGCCCTGCACAGAACCCTCACTTCCAGCAATACTCCTGAAATAATGAAGATCCTCCGGATATGCATTTGCAAGAACCCAGAGTATTCGGTAATAATCGGATTCAGTTATCAATCCATTACCAGCAGATCTTGATGCATTCACCATATAATCAACCACAGTTAATGTTTCTGCTTTATCGATGTACTGTATTAATCTCAAAGCATTCTCTCTGGCGGTTTTTTCATCGTTAAACAACTGGCTGCTGAACTTTACTGAATCTTGTAAATCATTATTTCTAATTGCCGCAAGAAAATGATGAAATTTCTGATACAAACAGTAATCTTTAATCGTACCAGGAATCTTTAATGCAGCATGAGCCAAAGACAAAACTGCAGCTTGTTCAGGAAGCAAAAGTTCTATCATTGGATCTGTAAGACCATCAAGCACCTCTCCAACATCATTTAATTCTATAATTTCATCAGCCATCAATTCTGACATCCCTTTTTAGCAGTTTTAATATTTTCAGTGCCGTTAACATCTTCTTAACTTATCCGCACACAAGTCCAACCATTCTTATAAACTTCCTGTGGTCATCCGCTTCCAGATAACTTCCCAAGTATTCTTAATGAATATTGGTACCTGTCACCATGAAAAAGCTGTGATTACTTAGTAGTAGTTTAATTTTCTCCCTCATTCCTCTCAAAAACCAATAATTACATCACTATCATCCAACTTTTCAAATTCAAAGAGTAAAAGTTCTTTCATTATAAATCAGCACTATACTAAAACAGTACTATTCATTTGTTTTATGCCTTTTTTTCATAATCCAGAACAATTACTTCCTGCACATACTGCTTCACGGGTTCTGTTATCTTTTCAATGTTTTTCACGACATCACCAGTATAAAAAATCTCATCACACTCATCACATTTGTCACATCCGTCTACGCTGTAGGTTCACATCCTTACATCGTTACACAATAACAAAAAGAAGACTTTATCCGGAGTAGAAAACCACCCAAGCCACAACATTCACCTTTTAAAGTCTACTTCTACAACGCTCATCTTTCCATAAAGCTCCTACTAAAATGAGTTATATACTGAATGGATATTCTAACACTTATTAACATCAATGTCTATACAATATAACACATAAAGTCCCAAAGAAATTAGTTAATATTGCCAATTCCACTGTTTTTTTCCTCTAATTCAATCCCTCTCATTCAGCAAACCATCCGCCTCACCGGACTTAATTCATGATATCCGTAATCACACATACAGTTTAACATTGATATAAAGTTTATTTACCAAATCCTCTGCTTACATATTCATATAGACAAAAGACTTAATTCTACAGCACTTGCAGAGTTAAGTCTTTTTTTCATATCACTGTTATTTCGCCCCGCTCTTCGTAAGCACGGCCTTTACTGTCTTAAGCAAAATCTTTATATCAAGCGCTACGCTCCAATTATTGATATAATCTGTATCCATCCATATGACAATACAAATTTGATACAGGCGTCGTTTTTGGCTGAAAACCATATAGTTTTCCTATCACTATACACATAAAAATCTCTGAAAAGATGTTTTTCACTATAACACTCAAAAAACTCATTTTGATTTTCATTTTGTCATTCTAACGCCAACTCGCATATCTTTCCATTCATAGCATTTCTCCACCCACCACTTTCGTGATATGTGTCAGCTCCGCTTCCGCCAAAAAGTTTAGAAACACATGACCCTGTGTTAAAATCAACCATCAATTTTCCATCAACAAAAATAATAATTCCTTCATAGCTAAAGATAAAAAAAGCATATGGATCATAATCCATTCTCTTCTTATCAAAAATATCAAAATGAATCGAAGGGCCTTCTTGAAAATACGAAACAAACTCTTTATTAATACTAATCGTTGTATTATTCTCATTATTTATATTAACATCGTTGATAAATCGCCATTTAACCCAAACATTATTGTTATCAATGATTTCTATAGTTAGTTTATCTCCCCATGGATCAGTCCCGCTGAATGATTTTCCGGCATATGCAAGACCATTCATCCCTGCCAAGTTAACATCATGCCCGGAAAAACTGCGAGCGAAATCAGAATAAAAAACTCCATAAATACTGTCTCTCGTATGAACACATTGTTTAGCAAGAAAAATAAGATCCTCACTATGCTTTTCTTTATCAAACCCAGGACCAAATATAACATTTATACTCTTATAAAAATCATTGGGTAGTTTGATAGCCAGTCGTTCATTAGCTTCTAATGGTTCCTCGGAATATGCAAATAGCCTAACCTCTTTTTCATAATCCCAACACTTATACTTTAAACAACCGGCAAGATCACCGTTAGATAAAGGTTTAATTATATTTTTATTTTCATCACCATCAAATGAAATGGAAAATGTCTCCGGATCATAATAAGCAACATCTGCCGCGTAAACACTAGCTTCTTTTAATTCGCCACTGACTGTATTGCTTTTTACAACATTTAGTTTTCTATAATACTGACAGCCTCTTCCATCATCATCTAGTCCACCTGCCATCTCTCCATGATATGATGCACGCATAATCTGAACCAAACTTTTAACAGGAATTTGCAAGACAACAGCTGATTCAGGTCTATTATTGCAATACATCCTGTACATAGCAAGGCTCTCTTTCGCCATTGAAAACGATGTAAAATACAGATGTCGTGCATTATTATAAACATTAAGAATATTAGCTTCAAAAGGATCATTCATATCTCTATAATCTCCAAGCCAAATATAGCCAGATTTGATAATACTGATTACTTTTGAAATATTCGTATAATGAAACAGAATTGTGTCATCATCACTACGAGAAAGAACATCTCGTAAAAATTCTTTCATATCTTCTGGGTTTGTTATAGATTTAAAGTCATCCATATATAATCCCTATCCTTCTGTATTTTAAGAATTATTAAGTAAGCACATTCAAGTTAGCTAATTATAACTACTGAAAATCATTTTCCAACAATTGGCCATGAAGTCTTCTTAACATTTGTCAGACACATTGATTTTTTCAGTAATTTTTTCCATTTTTTCTGATAGTTCATTCAGAAATCTGCTTATGTTCTCTTCAATATTCTTGTAATAGTCATTCTGCATTTACTTTCACTTCCCAACTTCCGTTCCTATTTGTCCCTTCTCTAACAAGCTTACCTTCTTCCTGCAATTCTTTCATATCTTTCTGAACTTGTTTTCTTGTCAGGCCAATCTGCTTCATTATCTGACTTTGTGTAATGCTGGGATTTTCTGATACTAATCTCAATATCGCTTGTTTTCGTTCAGCTCCTTTTATCGGCTCCTTTTCGGCTCCTTTTCGGCTCCTTTTTGGCTCTAGGTTAGAACTATCACAAAATCCCTCATGCACGAACAGTCTCGTAATAAAATAACTTCTATCCTCATCCGTCTCAAATTCCGGTTTTGGAGAGCCGTTTGCCT
>CACYCJ010000264.1 GCA_902772925.1 uncultured Lachnospiraceae bacterium | reverse complement strand
AAATTAGATGCATAACATTCATTATAGAGGTCCGGAACGGTGGTTTCCATTATCGGAATGACGGTTTCCACTAATTCCGGAATTGCGGTTTCCTATGACCGGACAGGCGGTGTAAAACCGTCCGGATTACTCAGTAATTGTTCTGGATTATGAAAAAACGGCATAAAACAAATGAATAGTACTGTTTAATATAGTTCTTATCTATGAAGGAACTTCGCTCTTTGATATTGAGAAGGTTGTATGATGGTGATGTGAGTATAGGAGCCTGTGTTGGATGAGGGAGGAAATTAAACTGCTACTAAGTAATCGCAGCTTTTTCACAGTGACAGGCACCTGTATTGCGTACCTTTGGATAACTTAACCGACCAATTCAGCAGCTTTGGCAAGTGCTACGGCAATCACCTGATCCATGTCGTAGTACTTCATACAATCCTTAATGGTTCAAAATCTTTTTTGTTACTTTATCCATGATTGGCTGATAAATCCTCTGTCTGAGAATATAATCCAGTAAGCATAAAAGCAAGAACAATATCAACACTGTAATAATAGCTTCTAAAACAAAAAACTGAGATGAGAATTGTTGTTCTGCTTTACAAATATTTGTCCAAAGAAACGATCTTATCAGATCGCTATCGTGCATTAAGTAAATTCCAAAGGTCGCAGAGGCAACGGTATTTATGAACTGATTATTAGGAGAGTCAAAGGACAAAAACAAGCAAAACATTCCCACAGCAATTATTGGAGTAACAATGCTCTGAGCAGCAGTGCATAGTTTCAGCAATACTTCTGCTTTTACATCACCGGTTATATAATTACTTGCTCCAATAAACTCAAAACCTGAAAAAAGCAACCAAGGTATTACAAACATAAGCACAGCATTTGCTTTGCTAATATTCAACTGCTCTTTCTTTATTAAGGCCCCAAGTGAGTAAAACAACAAAGCTCTTTGAATATAATCATATGGAACGTTAAAGAATTCACCTATAATACACCACGCAAAATATAGTACCGCCAAAAGAACTGCAGTGCTTCGCGTTTGATTGTCGCTAATATGTCTATTCATCCATTGAGAAGCTAATAACATTATAAAATAACCCGTAACAAAAGCCCATCCTCCTCCTGTCACAGGTAAAAAAATAGATTTCCCTATTTTTTTTATCATGTCTATAGTAAGAGCATTTCCATCACGAAATAGAATAAAAAGGGCAACCGTAATGAAACCATAGAAAAATGAAGTGGAAAATAATTTTTTTAACGATACTCTATTCTTCTGATATAAAAAGTATCCTGAAATAATATAGAATACTGCAACGCCCACTTTGCCTCCAGGCATTGCCAACGTAGAAATAACTTTATTAAATGGTACCCCCATCTGCCAAATTATATATGCATCCGGCTGAGAGAAGTGAATAATTCCATGCATAAAATAATGATGTGCTAAAATCATTAGCATCGCAACTATTCGAAGAAATTCAATGTTACTTTTACGCACACTCATCTGTCTTATCCCCACTTAAGTCTATTCTTCAGTTTGCCTGTAAGATCATAAATCATTGAATCCTTTCTGAGGATCAATATCGTAAAATAAGTTAAGACTCCTGACAACACTTGAACAATCAAGCTTATCCATCCGTTAATCGGCAATTGCTTTATCAGTATTATTACAAAGACCATAATTAATGATGGAATACTATAACGTAATATTGATCCAAGAGCATACGAAAAATCAAACCTCTTTTTTAGATACAGTAATTGTATAAAAGTTACAAGGCTTTCAGCAACAATAGAAGCAGCTGCTGCTCCTACGGCATGGTATCGTCTAATTAGTAATAGATTTAAACAAATATTCACAACGGCACCAAGGCTTACCGCAATCGTAGCATACTTTTGCATATCTATTGCCGTTAACAAGGTGCCTAGAATTTGTCCACTTCCAAGAATTACAAATAAAATACTTAATACCATTAGCAGTGATGATACAGGTTCATAGCCAGGGCCATAAAACAATGGGACAAATTGATCAGCACAAACAATACACCCTACCATCATTGGCAAGCTCAACATAAACAAATAATCGATAGAAATACGCCAATATTTTTCCATCTCTATCTTATTGTTCTCTTTATATAATGTTGCAATTCTTGGTAACAAAACAAGAGCAAACGAAGAAATTATAGTTAGTGCAACTCGAATTATTTTTTGCGCTTGTGTATAATATCCGACCTCGGTTGTATTAACCATTCTACCGAGCATTGTTTGATCAAGAACAGTATATAGCTGTACAGCAACCACGGATGCAAACATTATTAAAATGCCACTCATGTGTTTACTAATATGCAATGAGCTGATTGGAATCTTAATTATATATTTTTTTGCATATGGAACCGCTGTCAAATTACCAATCAACATAGATCCACTTAGAATCGCTGTATATTTCCATACATCATGACTGCTTCTAACAAAAATAAAGATCAAAATCATACCTAGTGTTTTGATAAACGTATTGCGCATAGACACGACCTTGAAATCTTCCATCCCACCGAATAGCCATGATATATCGCAGTACCAAGATAGCACTGTTATTATTTGTATTTTATACAATAGCTTCAAGTCACTTGAAGTGATATGGACAAACCCCAGATACAAAACAAATGCACAACTCGTTGTAATTGCTCTTAGGATAAGTATTTCCCAGAAAACTGTACTTCTTTTTACAGCATCATTCTGTACATATGCCAGTTCACGTTTTGCATAGTTTACAGTCCCAAGCGCTGCAGCAATCCCAAAGTATGAAACAATGCCAGATGCAAACCCATAGTTCCCTATCTCTGTTGCATTTAGTACTCTTGAAACATAAGGAGTTGTTATCAGAGGAACTAAAATTGTCAATACTTCGGAAATCATATTATAAAAATAATTTGATACAAATGATTCCTTTTTCATTTCTTGCACTTGTGTGATTATAACGGAAGCAGAAATAATACTTTCCTTTTCTTTTTGTCATTAAGCGACTACGATACATCCAGCTGCTACGAACTATTGATTTTTTCCTGTAGTCTTACTACATGGTAGAGTGTGTAGCCGCTACATCATCTGAATCGCTAATAGTTGGTTGTTGCCAGTGAACCACGAAAACTGTTCTAGGAGCACTTGTGTCAATCAAGTATACGATAATGGCCGTGCACGGATTGCCGCTACGTCGAACAAAGAGGAAGGAGAGATTATCATGATATACACCAGCATCGATATTGCCAAACTCAATCACTTCACCTCCGTCATCTCGTCGTACGGGGAAGTACTCGTGAAAACGTTCAAATTCTCAAATGACTTCGAGGGCTTCCGTAGCCTTTCCCTCGTACCATATAGGTACGACCGGGACCAGCTCCTCGAAGATTATGAAAATCTGTGCTTTTAAACATAAGGTTATATTATCGCTTTTTTTTGAAAATCTAACATTTCATCAGGTACACAGTTGCCTACAAGTATCTATAACGAATTATGTTTTGTTTTCACGCCTTCAATGAATACTCCCATACAGTATTTCTAAATGCTTCTGGAAGTCCAAGATCATACGATTTACCAGCAGGAAGAAAAGCATACAATCCCGTCCCTTCTCGCCAATCTACGATCTGTTCTCGAGTTAGTTTTCGAATTTTTCAATAAACTCAATTATTTCCACATCTTTAACTTCATTTCTATCATGTTTAATAAAATCATCCATTCCCCGCATTGCGGAAATGTCTGCTCTTCCTCTATTCTTCTTGTTTATATATTCTTCTTTTGATTTCGTAAAATAGTGATTTATTCTCACTTTTTTGTATTTCACATTTCTTGTTTCAGCACCATTAACAGGCTCAAAATCTTCATCTATATTAACAAAACCTTTTTTATAGAAAGGCCTGTGTGGATCTGAAAAACCTAACACCCGTCTTGGGTTGCACACTGTTTTAATTATATGATTAGCCTCAAATTCATCATAAGCACGATAGAGATAGTTATCAACAACCTTTCCATCAGGTTTCTTTTCAAATCCTGAAGACCCAAACACTAGCCAGTTTATTGCAATACCTCCTACATTAGCACCAGATTGAAACGCTTTCTCGACAAAATCAAAGATTCTCCCTTCTTTATAGAATAGAAACTCGTCACAATCCAAAAAGGCTAAGTATTTATAGACATTTTTATATGTCTTGATTGCTTTGTGATAAGCATCATATTGACGCTGCTTTCCTGAAATTGTATGGTATTTAACCTTCCCAGATGCAATGAATTTACTAAGAACCTCTTTTGTATTATCATCGCTCTCATTATCATATATTATAACATTATCAATTCCTTGCTTAAGATAAAAATCAATCCATTCTTCTAAATACGGTCCTTCATTTTTTGCAATTGCTACCACAGCAATATCTTTTTCCCAAGATTCCCTTCGAAGCGGCAAAAAATACTTTATAATACCCGATGGTATACATAAGCATTCAAATAACTTATGTATTATTTTATTCCCAGTGTAATTTCTTATGTTGTATACAAGTGGACTCTGTAGACCACAAGCCCTAAAAAACATTTTATCCATTTTTCCTTTATCTCCATCTTATATGGTATATCTATTCTCATTTAATTTAGAATCGTATCTTGAATATCCCTGTCTGAACACCTGAGAAACTACTTTTTTATTTCCTGTATGTTGAACGACACTAATTGGTTGCTTATTATGTACTAAAATGAACATGCAGACTAACATTATAAATGACCAGTTAAAAGTGACGTTATACACTAAGCCCTCTACAAAGAACGCTATAAAGAAACAAAATAATTTCTTGTCAATCTTAAAGGCACTTTTAGCATATTTTATATACCATACATATCGTACTATGAGCGCTATCAGCCCTGTACTCCACAACTGATTGATAATATCACATTCTACAACCCATGTTCCAAAATCAACAGTATTATATTGCTGATAAAGTACCGTGAATGGATATCCAGAACATCCTATACCGAATCCAAATAGTATCTTTGTAATTCCGGCAAATCTCGCCACATCAAAAACAGATGTCAGATATCTGAGATGAATAATAGCTGATGCCTGCCGAGTGAGTGTATCACGAGAAAAGTATGAAATCGTTTTTTGTATGGCACTTGTGATTGATTCCATTTTCCCTGTGGCTAACAGAATTGGTACTCCAACTACGATAATTCCAAAGACTACCAGCCATACTCGCTTACTCACTTTTGACTTTCCAGGTTTCAGTACATACGAAATTATGATATATGTAACCAAGCCAAGTACAGCAGCTCTACTACCACTTAAGAAAGTGCAAAGCGCAAAAGCTGCTTTTAATGGAATAGTAGTACTCATTGCAAAACCCAGGATAAGTAATGGCGCCATATTTCCGGCATTCCAGCACAGACCGGATAATGCAATGCTTCCATCTTTGATTTGTGTAACGGTATCTGCTGACATATGTAACAGGTCAACAAAAATCACATCATTCAGTTTGATTCCTCCAGCAGTATAAAGAATAAACTGAAGAAAGCCCCATACCATATGTACAATAGACGATATGTATACGCCCCTGATAAACGTTCTCGCTATATCATTACGACTTTTTGAAAAACATATAAAGACTATTAGATACAAAATATTCCAAACAAGTCCCTTAACCTGCTGGTTTTTCCATATTGATGGCATGCTACTATTTAAGCATAAGAACGCCGATATCGCTGATAGGCATACCACAATCATATAAGGAGTTATAAATTTCGAAATTCTTCCATTTTCCTTTATCCTGAAGATAATGAAGAAAAAGACAACTGCTACGGTTAACCATGAAAATATAGTTAATCCGAAAACAGATATTATTGGCATTGTCCCTAATAATCCATATATAAAAATGAGATTTTGTTCAATTTTCTTTATTGATGTCTTCATATCTTCCCCAACAAGATTCTCATTCGAATTGATTTTGATGTTCGGCCACCTTTTCCAACCGTGTATTCCTTTTTCAATAGTCTTACCCTATTAATTCCCTTTTTATAATTGGCGATTAGAGCATATTCTTTCTTAAGCTCATCACTAAGTATATTCCCATAAGCATCAATTATCCTTTGTGCATACGTGGCATAGTTGAATGAATCACTCGAAATAATAATACCAAATTTATCCTTAACCCATTTCAGTGGCCTGATCTTTTTACTGTACTTTCCCACAGCATTCGATGAATGTTGCCTGTAGTAAATATACGATGTGTTATCGTATATAACTTTTCCAGATATCAGTGCTACACATAATGCTAATATGTCATGCATTCTGAAATCACTTATATTCATTTTCTGTAATTCGATTAGTAATGCTCTATTAAATACCATGGTGCAGCCTGGAACATTGTTATAGAACAAGGCTTTTAGCTGATCCTTCTCTGGCTCGGTAAGCGCATGTTCTTCAATCACATTCAACTTCTCATCCGTGACATCATAGTTTGATATCCATAATGCAGGACCTGAAAACGGAGCAAGTGCTTTCTCCGCAGAGGCTACCTTCCCAGGCAACCATACATCATCTTGATCACAGAATGTGTAATAGTCTGCTACTGGCGCCTTTCTAATCAACTCTAAAAAACTGTCAGATGGACCTCGATTATCTCCTTGATAAACAGATATCTTCATTGTGCATTGATCCGAGTAATCTTTGATCAGACTTATCGTAATGTCAGAAGATCCGTCATCTCGTATGAGCACTTCAATATCGCCGCAATCTTTTTGATCCCTGATTGAATCCAACTGTTCCTTAATGAATTTACTTCCGTTATAAGTGGACATCAATACACAACAACTCATTACTTGCCTCTTATTCGTAGTATCCTAAATCAAAGATATACTCATCTTCGTACTTGCCGCCATTAAAGCTATAAGCAGCAATAGACCCCATTGTGATCGAACTGATCAAATATCTGCAACGCGAGAGCAATATTATCTTAACAAGATAGTCAATACCACGTTTCTTCTTGTCTTCTTCCAACAACCCACTCTTACTCAGGTATCCCTTTCCATCATAACCACTTATAAAATAATCAAAGGAAACTGTTGTTATTAGTTCAGCAAACTCTGATTTCATTCTTTTGTAGTAGTCATTATCTTCTGTAACTAAGAATATCTTCTTACCTGGATGATTCTCGATGAATTCACGACCCTTCTTAATAACTTCTTCTATATCAGGTTGTCTAAACTCCCCGGTTGGCTTCAGTTTAGCGTAATCTGTTCCACGAATGTAAACGCCAATGCAATCTTCTACATGAAGTACTTCGTTCTCTTTCTCTACAATATGTTCAACCTCATCAGTCAGCCTGATTGAACTATTTATGATTTCATGGCATTGATTAAGCGAAGTGCTGTCCCTAAACACATGCTCTCTGAACATGGTATCATCTGTCGTCTTCTTTAGCGAAACACCTGACAAAACAACGTTTTTGCTTTTATAGACTTCATCATATTTAAGTTTATTCGGTTGCTTAAAAAAGAACTCCCACGAGTTGTTATTACCATCGTAATACTGTGTCTTATAAGTCTTATAGTCTATAAAGGATAAATAGTTGTGTTCTTTTGCGTATTGAAGCCAACGTGCTGCCTGTACAAACAGAGACATTAATCCTTGGATGCCATCTTCTGAATTCGGACGGATAACAAGGATGGTTTCGTTTGGGCGTCCATTTCCAAATGATCTATTTTGCATAAGCCGGTCTCTGTGAAGAATAAGGGAATATGCGTATCGATATAGTCGAAAAGCGAGTGGAAATTTCCCAAGCCAATATTTCAATTTGTTTTTTATCATGCTTCTGACACCCATTCCCTACAGAACTCTCTTAATAACTCTACGCACCTTTTGAGGTAACATATTTTTGAGTAAACTTGTATGTCTTTTCAACACCTGGTCCTTCTTGTTTCTCTTTTCAATGCATTCTATGCTTTCGTCACGGTAAATCGACATAATCTCATCTCTTTTTCCTTTATTGCTCGGTGTTTTAAGTTGTTGATTTCCACTCGCAATCTTGCTGAATTCGGAATGAATCAAATCTATTTTTTTGCGGTTTTTCTGAAGCAATATCATCCCCTTTGCTAAATTTACAATCAAACAAAAGACTCCTTTGCTCTCATCTATCATATGAAGGCGTTTACCATATTGCTTCATAAGTGTACATGAGTCGATAGAGTTATCCTCGCCATCAGCGAGAGCCTGCTCATGAACATCCAAAATCTCATCAAACCAAAACGACTGTGGAGCTTTCGCCATCCTAGAATTATTTCTAGACGGAACTTGCTCAACATCCAGATCATCGCCGACTACCACAATTGTTTCTTTAACTATCCCGGCTGTAATGGCTGAACCATATTCCTTAACGCACTTGATGTTTTCTGATAACAGTTTCGAATTGATAAGGGGCCTTACGCCATCATGGATAAGCACAATCGACTTCTCAGGCCCTGCTAATCTTATTGTTAACAATCCATTCTATAAAATCTCTAACTGCCCCCTCGCCACCGTTATGTTCAGCTATATAATCTGCGATAGATATTACATTCACCACAGCATTCTTCGGGCACCCTATCACGCCTCCTGCATCCCTTACAGCATTCATGCATTCGAGATCATTGATATCGTCGCCAATGTAAGCCACAGTCTTTAATTGTAATTGAGCACCTACGATAGATATGAGCTTTTCTAGTTTATTATCAATTCCTTGATATACTTTCGTAATACCAAGTTCTTTGCAACGATTAAGAACAATATCAGAACTTCTTCCGGTTATGATCACAGGGGTAATGCCGGCAGGAATAAGGATATCATGAATCCCACAGCCATCCTTGATGCTAAAAGCCTTCACGGTTTCTCCATTGTGACCCATATATATTTTTCCATCTGTCAGGGTGCCATCGACATCCATTACTAAATACTTGATCATGCTACAATACCTACACCAATAATATCCTGCAGTCTTATAGTACCTTGCGCTTTTCCATCTTCTGCTACTATCAAACAAGAAATATTCTTTTCCTTAAGGAGTTTCAAAGCCTCAACTGCGAGCATACCTTTAGATACCGTTGTGGGCTTCTTCGACATAATCTCTTCTACCTTAAGATTATAAACATCCACACCCTTTTCAAGCTGTCGCCTAAGATCACCATCCGTTATTATTCCAAGGATTCTTTCTTCATCATCAACAACAGTGACTGCTCCAAGTCCCTTTTTGCTTAATTCAATTATGGCATCCTTAAGTGGCACACTTATGTGCACCTTTGCATTCTTTTCGCCTTTTGCCATCAGATCCTCAACCTTAAGAATCAGCTTCTTACCAAGGCTCCCTGCAGGATGAAATAGAGCATAATTCGAATCTTTAAATCCATAGATACCACTGGCTACGACTGCCAAAGAGTCTCCATAACAGAGTGTAGCTGTTGTGCTCGATGTGGGTGCCAAACCGAGATAACATGCTTCCTCGAATTTAGGAAGAACCTGAACAACGTCAGATGCTTTTGCAAGAGTTGAATTAGCGTTTCCTGTAATTCCTACGAGTTTAGCGCCAATCATCTTAATGTTTGGCAAAATCCTGACTATCTCATCACTCTCTCCAGAGAAGCTTATTGCGATGACAACATCATTTGCGCTCACCATACCAAGATCGCCATGCATCGCTTCAGCAGGATGAAGACGAAACGCTGGCGTTCCGAGGCTTGCAAAAGTAGCTGCAAGTTTAGCTGCAATATGTCCTGGCTTCCCCATGCCTGTAATAATGACCTTGCCTTCACAGTTTGTGATCAGGTCAAGGATCTGGAGATACGTATCATCCAGTGTATCTCGCGTTTTTTCTAAGGCTGCGATTTCTATATCAAAAACTCGCTTACCTTCTGCAAGTCTGTCCATTGTCTATTTCCTTTCCTGATGGCATCTAATATCAGTGCACAGCATCGTACACTTTAATTACTCTTTCTAGCAATCCTTCGAACTCATCAAGCTTCACCATGTTTGGTCCATCGGACAAGGCATTGTCCGGATCCGGATGAACTTCGAAGAACAAAGCATCAGCTCCAGCTGCAATAGCGGCTTTCGCCAACGGTTCGACATAATCCCTATTGCCTCCGGTAGCAGTTCCTTTACCACCCGGTTTCTGTACGCTATGCGTTGCATCAAACACTACCGGGTAGCCAAACTTTTTCATTTCAAGGATTCCTGTCATGTCGACTACTAACGTGTTATATCCGAAAGTAGAACCACGCTCGCAAAGCATAATGTTCTTGTTGCCGGACTCCTCAATCTTCCTCACAACATTTCCCATGTCCCAAGGTGCAAGGAACTGAGCTTTCTTCACATTAATAAGTTTTCCTGTCTTAGCTGCCGCTATGAGGAGATCAGTCTGGCGGCAAAGGAACGCTGGTATCTGCAAGATGTCTGCTACTTCCGCAACCTTTTCAGCTTGCCACGGTTCATGGATATCAGTGCAGATTTTCAAGCCGTATATATCCTTGACCTTCTGAAGAATTCTTAAACCTTTCTCTATACCAGGACCACGGTAGGATGTGATGCTCGTCCTATTTGCCTTATCAAAAGACGCTTTAAAGTAATAGTCGAGATCAAATCGTTCAGCTATATCCTTGATCTTCTCAGCTATCAACATCACATTTTCTTCGGACTCTATAACACATGGTCCGGCGATCAACTTAAACTTACTCATTATTCCGCTTCTCCTATTCCTTCTGCCTTAGCCAACATGCATGCCATGTCATAATCTTTCTTCTCATCAATATCTACCGCTTCAATGCCTGATACTTCCTGAATGTAAGGATCAAACCCTATCCGGCGGTTATGTACAGTGAAAACCTCCTTCTTAAACATGAAGAAAGCACTTGTTTCAACCCAGATTGGTTCCATATCCTGTGTTCGAGGAACATCATTCAAGTCATAATTTATTGGCTTTCCCTGATACCATGCAAAAGTCTGTATGCGTTCCGCAGAAAAGGCTGAGTCATGTGAACCATCTAGAATCCGGTCTAAAGCAGTCTGGCAGGATGAGAGCTTGATGAACGGGGAAGTCGTGTGAGCTAAAACATACACATCGGCATCCACCGTTTTTATAAATTCCCGGTAGATGTCGAACCCTTTTACAAGGTCTCCATCCAACCATACGGGTCGTTGAAGGTATTTAGTTTCAGGTGGAATGTAGTTCAGTACAGCAGAATCAGAACAATATACATATACTTCATCTAAACCTTTAACCTGATTTAAAGTGTTGCAAAGGTGCCAGCAGAGAGGATGTCCTGCGATGGGAAGTATATTTTTATGCGGTAAACGCTGAGAATTAAGTTTTATAGGAATTAATGCTACTGTTTTCATAGCTTGGTCTCCTTTATGACTAAATTTGCGCTAAGACCTCATCAAGATCAACTCTATCAAAAATTTCTAGTTTTCCTCCTCGAGTCGCGTTGTAAACCTTTACACCTTTCTTTTCGCATTCATCCCTTGCGACCTTATATGCCATGAACTGATACGCAATATCAGGGGGACAACCTACTGCCTTTTCATCATACATCCTAGGGTCAGGATAGCTTTCTCTCGTTATCGAATTGTCTGGAGAGTAATTACAATCACATCCTATAAGATATATGGTCTTAAATCCCATATATACAGCAATCTGTAATACACTATATGTTACAGTCGTCCCATCCTCGACAATACAGTTGCTGCAATCAGAGAAAATAGGCTTTTGATTTTTCCAACTTCTTGCATAATCAACCTCATAGAATACTGCACTTGGAAAGTCAAATCTACTTTCTCCTGTAGATCGTTGAAATACCACTGAATCTTTTGTTGCACTAATAGCTTCTTTATAAGTCCTACGTATCAGGTGCGGATCTTGTGTCAAATAATAAGTGGGTCTCCAAGTAGTTTTATCATATAGTTTATAGATTCTGTTCATACCGAGTGTAGGTACTTTCTTTTGTCTAATTACTTCTAAATCTTCTATTCTTAGGCTCGGCCCATTTGCAACAATAAAGCACGTTTCTCCCTTATGTTTATTGTTTAGGGCTTCAAACTCTTTCTTGGTCTGTTCGCACTTTTTCCTTACATGAATATGTGCAATCTTATAGTATGTTGGTCTTAATACATCTTTGACTCTTTCTTTGAGATCTCTGCCCATACTCTACCTCACCAACTCATCCACGATCTTTTCAAACTCTTTACAGAACTTCTCATTGTTACTCGTTAGCCCGTTCTGCATCGGCCCTACGATTTCATCATAATTCTTCAGCACATCGCCCAACTTCTGAACATCTTCAACCACAATAATGTTCCCTTGCCGCTCCGCAACCTTCTCACAGAAGTCCACCTGGTGATCATTGACGTGTTCATCAAACTCATGTTTCCGAGGCACTACTATCGGTATCTTCCCGATCTGTAAAGGCATGATGAAGCTCGAGGGACCGCCGTGTGTGATTACAATTCTAGCCTTATCAACCATCTCTATTATGGTCTTGTACGGATACAGCTTGCTCCAAATCGCTTTCCTCGGCTCATATGTACTAAAACCAGTCTGAATCACAACTTCCTCATCGTGCTCCTGGCTCCACCAATCCATGTACTCAACCAATCTATTAAACGGCTGCTCATGAGTTCCAACTGTTACAAAAATCATTTTCTCTACGCTCCCTGTAGTTTTGAAGATTTCGAAGAACGCTCAGGCGAGCGTAAACTAATCAGAAGATACTTCCCAGATTTATAGCCTTAGGATAAACTTGCTTCATCTCTTCCCATTCAACAATGAATTTATCTGTGACCGGGTAGCAGAGCTTACCGCTGATTGTGGACTTATCAATCCGATCGAACACCTCAATATACACCGTCTTAGCTCCCATCAACTTACCGATCCAGAAGAACGGGATTGCCGGAGCTGCGCCGGAGGTAATGATCACATCAGGGCGTTCCTTGCGGAGGATCTTAATCGCACGATGAGTATTGATGCACAGTGCCTTGAGACTACGATTTGACGGATAATACACAGGATAAAACTTCTCACCAGCTAACAAGCTCCTGGCATCTTCTTTATCAAAAGTACACCAGAACCGCTCCTTATCTTGCCAGAAGGGCTTTAACATATAAAGGTGCGTCAGATGACCGCCTGACGATCCAACAAGGCAAAGTTTCACATTTCTACAGTTCTGCTTATTCCCTGTTTTCATCCTCTTCATTTTCTAATATATCCTTAAAATACTTAATCGTCTTCTCAAGCCCCTCTCTCAGCATAATCTTCGGTTCCCAATCAAGCTCTTTCTTTGCAAGATCAATCAAAGGTTTTCTCTGGGTGGGGTCGTCAGATGGAAGAGGCTCATAAACTATCTTAGAATCAGTTCCAATAAGATTAACTACCATTTCTGCCAATTCTTTAATGGTGAATTCACCTGGATTTCCAATATTGACAGGTCCCGTAAAGCCGTCTCTACTGTTCATCAACCTGACCATACCCTCAATCAGATCATCTACAAAGCAAAAACTTCTAGTCTGGTTACCCTCGCCATATATAGTAATATCCTCACCTTTAAGCGCTTGCACGATAAAATTGCTAACAACACGTCCATCTCCAATATCCATTCTCGGTCCATAAGTATTGAAAATTCTCATCACCTTAATATCAACGTTATGCTTTCTATGATAATCAAAAAACAATGTTTCAGCAGCGCGCTTGCCTTCATCATAACAAGAGCGAATACCTATAGTGTTTACATTACCCCAATAACTCTCGGGTTGAGGGTGAATATTAGGATCACCATATATCTCGCTTGTGCTCGCCTGTAAAACTCTGGCACCTGTTCTTTTTGCCAACCCCAATACGTTCATTGCACCGTATACCGAAGTTTGAAATGTATAAATAGGATCTTTCTGGTACCACTTTGGACTTGCTGGACAAGCAAGATTGTAGATTTGATCGCATTCTACAAATATCGGCTGTGTAACATCGTGCCGAATAAACTCAAAATAGGGATTTCCTAGTAAATGTCTGATATTATCCTTGGAGCCTGTGAAGAGATTATCTACACAAATAACATCACTTCCGTCATTTATCAATCTGTCACAAAGATGCGATCCAAGGAAACCAGCTCCCCCAGTTACAAGTACGCGTGTTTTTCTCATTTTCTTTCAACATCCTTTCGTTATAATGCTATTCATAGAAGGAACTATCCTCAATCTCTCCTAAACAAATCCCTTGTATAAACCTTATCAGCCACATCATCTAATACTGTGTCATACCGGTTTGCTATTATCGCCTGTGACTGTTTCTTAAACTCGGCTAGATCATTCACAACCTTACTACCGAAGAAGGTCGATCCATTTTCAAGCGTCGGCTCATAAACGATTACAGTCGCACCTTTTGCCTTAATCCGCTTCATGACACCCTGTATAGAACTTTGACGGAAATTATCTGAATTGCTCTTCATGGTTAAGCGGTAGATGCCAATCACGCACTCTCGCTCCTCAGATGCTTTATAATCGCCCCTGTTATAATAGTCATAATACCCCACCATTCTAAGAACCTGGTCAGCAATAAAATCCTTACGAGTCCTATTTGACTCTACTATTGCCTCTATCAAATTCTCAGGAACATCCTGATAGTTTGCCAGAAGTTGTTTT
>CACYCJ010000263.1 GCA_902772925.1 uncultured Lachnospiraceae bacterium | reverse complement strand
GATAATCCGATCAACGATATTCAGCCCCATGCAGCTCATGGCTCTGAAAATCGGATAATCGGAAATGATAATAATGCTCAGGCAGCTCATGTCAAGGAATTGCCGAGTGCAGAGCTTAGCGGACAGTATAAAAAGGCATTAAAGGCATCTGCCGCTTACAACGAGTTTGTTTACAGGACCGTAATATATCTGAAAAAGCTGAAGGCTAAGCTCATTAGCTGCCTTCCGGAAAACAGAACCAACGGAATCCTGGCAATGGCTATTGACAATACGGTAAGTGTTCTGGGCAATATGGAAAGAAGCTCGGTTGAAGTCGGAACCGCGTTATATAATCTTCATAGGGAATCGCTAAGGTCAAAGGAAGCATTAAGCAGATACTCGAAAAACAGACGAATTCCCGAGAATGACTACAGAAAAATCTGGTACAATGAGTCTGTAGAAATGATAAAGGATTCACAGCATTTACTTACAGCCTTCAATACTGTCAGAAGATGGGTGAATGAATCTGATCTTAAAACCTTGGATGGAAAAGCATTTCATGCGGCAAATCCTTTGGAGATCGGAGAAAAGCTGAAGGCCCTTAATGAACAGTATGAAATGAACCCCGGAAATGCGGAAAAAGCAGGACGGAAGGCCGGCAAGGAAGAGCTTAATTGTGCGAATGTTCAGCTCGAAATGTTCAGGATTATTGCAAACAGATATGAGGTTAACCTGAAGCTGGGTATCGACACATTGGATCCCAATGATTTTGTGGTAAAGAAAAATGATCCTTCTGCTTATGATTCCGCGATGAATTTTGTTCTTACGGATTTCATCTGTGATATTCAGAAAATGGATGTTGTTACTTCGGATGAAAAGTGGAATGAACTTAAAAACTTTATAATCCGTGATGACAATGTTAAGAGAAAGGCTAAGAAGCTTTCGGAGAATCCTGTCTTTAAGGCTGTGGCAAAGAGCCGTCCCGATGATTTCTATTCGGAATGGAAAAGGGTTCTGAAGGAAACGGCTGTGCTCAGGAATGAAATGACGAGTGACATAGAAAATACATATAGAAATCCTGAGTATTCGGATTATCTGTTCAGCGATGTTAATCCGGATAAGAGAACCGAAAGATACATTAAGCTTGCATCAATACTTACAAGGCAGGTGCTTACAGACCCGAGGAACAGCGTATTTCTTCAAGGGGTAGCTGCTGACATGTATAACTTAGGTGTTATGACGGATAAGATAGCAACTTATCTTGAAAGAAAGAATAAGCTTGCAGATGAAAGTCCCGCGGCAAGAGAAAGACTTATAGCAGAACTGAATTCAGGCAGACTCAGAGATACAGTGCTTAGTAGTGTTGTAAAGAAAATGAAGCCTGAAAAGCTTGTAAGAGTTGAAAGACCAAGGGCGGCAAATAACCCGGCAGCAAATGATCAGGCAGCGAATAACCGGGCAGCGAATAACCGTGCAGCAAATGATCAGGCAGCTAATAACCGAAGACATGGCAGTCAGGTCGGACCAAGAATACAATAAAAAAGTCAATGAGGTGCATTTATGTCGTATATCATATATGATTCGAGGCTCATTAAGACACTTGAATGTCTAAAGGATCTGGCTGCATTTGCCGGAAAAGACGATAACTTCGTCGATAAGCTGTGGAGCGGACTGTCGGAGAATGCCGAATTGATGAATGAATTTATATACTATCTGGAAAATCATACATTTAAGGATAAATATAAGATTCACGGATATGGCCTGACGGACCTGTATTTCTTCAATATGCGTAATTTTGAAATAAAGCAGGATCTGGGAAAGGATTACGGGGCAGGAAATAAAGAGTCACTGGCACTCGATACATTTATGATGATGATAGAAATGAAGAGTGACCCGGATAGATATTTGAAGTGGCTTGATCAGGGGCCGGGGATGGATAGATTCTTTGATTGAATAAGAGCTATGCATGGAAATGATAATTATTGGGGGCGTTACAATGAAAAAGGATATTGAACTGGAAAAGAGGGTTTCTTATCTTGAGGAAAACGTTATAAAGGATGACATAGATAACAGAGGAATCAGAACAGGTATACCCACTATGACTAAGAAGGATTATATACTGACGGGAATATTTGCAGCTATATGTCTGATAATTATTATAGTGGGGGCGTGGGTTTGATGAATGAAGTCGAAAAGTCTATAGAGCAGGAGGTGTACTTCGGTACATATCCTGTTCTTCCAAAGGAAAGAAAATATGGTTTTATTGATGCCTTGCTTGTGCTTTCGGGCTACTGTATAGCTACATGGAGCTATACGCAGGGCTCATATCTGGCTACTTTGGTCAATTTCAAACAGCTTATCATCGGCGCATTTTTCGCGGCACTTTTTATGCTTCTCATATATCAGCTTCCGGTAATCCTGTCTGTAAGGTACGGGATTGATATATGGATATGGCTGCGGAGCGTTTTCGGATTCAAGGGCGTAAATCTGGTCACGATTCTTATAATACTTGTAAATTTTCCCTGGTATGCGGTATGCTGTGAGCTTTTTGCCGATTCTATGGAGAACCTGCTCGGGATTTTCGGAGTCACGCTTTTTCCGGGCGGGCATCTTGTACTTAGCATTTCCTGCGTTCTTATAGGAACGATCATCGCCTACAGAGGTATAGGCAGTATTACATGGACCACCAGGATCCTAGTGCCGCTCCTTCTTCTCGTCGGAGTGGTAGTTGTAATAGTAGGTGTGACAAGTGTACCTTTGGATGTTATATGGAATTATAAGCCTGAGCTTTCCGGGGATGCTGACCGGACGACAAATTATATCCTTTCCATAGAGGCAAATTTTGCATTTGTTATAACTCTTGTCGGAGGAATGGCAGAGGTTCCGAGACTGTGTAAGTCCGAGCACTCCGGCTTCTATGCGGGAGTTCTGGGACAGGGACTTGCAGGCTCGTTTTTCGTAGTGGTCGGTGCGGTTATGGCTATTGCCATGCACCATGTTACAGGTCAGATGATAGACGATCCTACACTGATGCTTGCCACATTATCGGCACCTATACTGGGACTTTCATCGCTCCTTTTAGTTGCATTTGCAAATATAGGTACACAGGCCGTCGGTTCATATATCTACGGAGTAATGCTGAAAACTACATTTCCCGGGATGTCCTACAGGACACTTATCCTGATCCTCGGGGCTTATGTCGGCCTTCTTTGTGTGTGGGGAAAGATAACGGAATATTTCGGAAGCTTTCTTACCGTCGGAGCCTGCGTTTATGCGCCCTTGGCGGCTCTGCTTGTGGTTGATTTCTTTTTTGTAAGAAAGCAGAAGCTGGATTTAAAAAGCGCATTCGGGCTTGAGGGACATCATTCATACGATTACACGCACGGATTTAATTTAGTCGGAATGATATGTCTTATTTTCGGCTTTGTACTGTCACTTATTATCTATAATCCTATCAAGGGTGTGGTTCATGTTCCGGCACTTTTCGCTTTGACACCTACCGGCTGCTCATTTCTGGCAACCGGCATTCTTTACTTCCTTCTCTGTAAGTTAGCACCGATAAGGCGTTATGTGAGGAAGGATGCTTATGTGATACCGGACAAGAAACCGTTTGACCGTGATAAGGTTCCGCCGAAGCAGAATCTGATACTGTTTCCGCTTATGCTTCTTATCTGTAAGATCATTACGGCAAAAAATAAGCTGAAGATTGACCGCCATAATATGGAGGGAATCAAGCCTCCGTTTCTTGTGCTCGGTACACATCATTCCTTTACGGATTTTTATGTAACTCCTCTTTGCCTCGCACCCTACAGGGCAAATTATATTTCGGAGCTTGAGGGTTTCGAGAATTTCGGAGAATGGATCTACCGTCAGGTGGGCTGTCTGGGCACACGTAAGTTTATCAATGATCAGGCGCTTATAAGGAACATAAGAAATGTGATTAAGCGTAAGGGCATCATGGTAATCTATCCGGAGGCCAGATATGCAAATGTAGGAACGCCTTCCGAAATTCCGATGTCGGTTGCAAAGCTGGTAAGACTTCTGAAGGTTCCTGTTGTGGTAGTTAATATGCAGGGAAATTACCTTCTGTCACCTATATGGAATCTTAAGGAAAGAAAGTCGGTACGCCTTCATGCTGATGTTACCTGTGTCCTCAGTGCCGATCAGGCAAAGAGTATGAGTGTTGAAGAGATACACGGTATACTCACAAAGAAGCTTGACTATGATGAGTACAGATATCAGCGAGAGAATAATATGGTGATAGCTGATAAGTTCCGTGCAGAGGGACTTCATATGCCGCTCTATAAGTGCCGCGATTGTGGTACCGAATTCAAAATGATAACAAATGGGGCTAAGATCAGCTGTGAGAAATGCAAAGCTTCTTATGAGATGGATGAATTGGGAACACTGCACAGGATAAATTCCGGTTCGGCAGGACAGTCGGGCAGCAGCAAAAAAGAAGCTGAAAGCGCTGATTCATTATATATCCCCGATTGGTATGATTGGGAACGCCGTTGTGTAAAGGAAGAGATAGATGAGGGCAGATATCTGCTTGATACTAAGGTTAAGGTTGAGGCTCTCCCGAATTCATTTAATTTTGTTGACTGCGGCGAGGGCAGACTGGTTCACAGCAGGAAAGGCTTTGATCTTACATTTCATAATTACAGAACCGACAAAACAGAGACATTGCATTTCTCCCCTAAATCAACTATCTCAATTCATACGGAGTATGATTACAGGGGGAAGGGACAATGCGTCACACTTTCCACATTGGATGACACATTTTTCATATATCCTCTGGAGGAAGGCTTTAATGCCACCAAGATACAGTTTGCTACCGAGTACATTGCTAAATTAGGGTAGGTGATGGACAGGTTTCGGTATCAACCTTGTTCAGCATATAAAAAAGTAGTTGTCGCCTCGTTTCATTAGAAAAGGATAACGATGTGAAAGAAACAGATGCAAGAAAAGAAAAAAGAATTAATATAATAAAAAGAAACGGCATGGAGGTTCCTTTTGACAGTAACAAGATAAGGGTTGCTATCGGAAAGGCTAACAGTGATATGCCCGAGGCACATAAAATGACACCGGAGGAAATAGAGAGTGTTGTTTTAAATGTGACTCGTGAGATCATGGAATGCCAGTACTCCATGAGTGTGGAAGAGATTCAGAACATCGTTGAAATGCATCTTATGGATTCCTCAAAACAGGTAGCTCAAAAATATATCCGTTACAGATATATAAGAGAGCTTGCAAGAAAGGCAAACAGCACCGATGATTCTATTTTAAGCCTGCTTGAATATGAAAATGAGGAGGTTAAACAGGAAAACTCCAACAAGGATCCGATAGTAGCGAGTGTTCAGCGTGACTACATGGCGGGAGAGGTCAGCAAGGATCTTTCAAGGAGGATCATCCTGCCGGAGGATGTAGTCAAGGCTCATGATGAGGGTATAATACATTTTCATGACATGGACTATTTCTCTCAGAGGATATTTAACTGCTGTCTGGTAAATCTTGAGGATATGCTGCAAAACGGCACTGTTATAAGCGGTGTCAAGATAGATACGCCGAAAAGCTTTCAGACTGCCTGTACGGTGGCAACACAGATAATAGCAGTTGTTGCTTCCAATCAGTACGGCGGACAGACTATATCGCTTACGCACCTTGTACCCTTTGTGGAGGTGTCAAGGCAGAAGTATATAAGCAGGTTCAGCGAAATGAGGGAGAAGCTGGGGCTTGAACTGACTGATGAGCAGATAAAGGAAATGGCCGAGATACAGCTTAGGAAAGAAATTGAAGCCGGACTCCAGACTATGCAGTATCAGTGCTCGACGCTCATGACCACAAACGGACAGGCGCCCTTTATCACGGTCAATATGTACTTGAACGAAGCACGGGATGAAAGAGAAAAGGCTGACCTTGCGATGCTGATCGAGGCAATGCTGAGAACAAGGATCCTGGGTGTTAAAAATGAAAAGGGAATATATGTTACACCGGCATTTCCTAAATTGATATATGTTACCGAGGAGGATAACATTCACGAGGACAGCAAATATTATTATCTGACGGAGCTTGCTGCCGAATGTACCGCCAAGCGGATGGTTCCCGATTATGTGTCCGAAAAGATGATGCTTCAGATGAAGGTCGATGAGAACAAAGAGGGACATTGTTATCCGCCCATGGGCTGCAGATCATTTCTCACACCGTATGTTGATGACGATGGAAATCCGAAATACTATGGCCGTTTCAATCAAGGCGTGGTAACGATCAATCTTCCTGATGTTGCACTGTCGTCGAAAGGTGATATGGACAGATTCTGGGAGATATATGAGGAAAGACTTGAGCTTTGCCACAAGGCGCTTCGGTGCAGGCATGAAAGGCTTAAAGGAACGTCTTCCGATATCAGCCCTATTCACTGGCAATACGGCGCGATAGCAAGACTGAAAAGAGGAGAGAAGATAGACAAGCTCCTTTACGGGGGATATTCAACAATCTCACTGGGATATGCGGGACTTTACGAAACCGTAATGTATATGACCGGAAGCAGCCACACGGGGGAAGGCAAAGAATTTGCTCTGGCAGTGATGCAAAAGCTTAATGATAAATGTGCCGAATGGAAGGATGCGGAAAATATCGCATACTCGGTATACGGGACACCGCTGGAGAGCACCACATACAAATTTGCCAAAGCAATTCAGAAACGCCACGGAGTGGTAAAGGATGTGTCGGATCATAATTATGTGACAAACAGCTTTCATGTGTGCGTGAGAGAAGATATCGACGCATTTACAAAACTGAAATTCGAGTCCGAGTTTCAAAGGCTCAGTCCCGGAGGTACTATCAGCTATATAGAGGTTCCGAAGATGTTCGACAACATCGACGCACTCCTGAGTATTATTAAATATATGTACGACACGATCATGTACGCAGAGGTAAACACCAAGTCGGATTATTGTCAGAAATGCGGCTATTCCGGCGAGATAGTGATAGAAACCAATGACGCCGGTAAGCTGATCTGGAAGTGCCCGAATTGCGGCTGCACGGATCAGAGCCTGATGAATGTTGCGAGACGGACCTGCGGTTACATCGGTACACAGTATTGGAATCAGGGCAGAACACAGGAGATAAAGGACCGTGTCTGCCATGTTGCAAATGACGGATTTACTTACAGATCCTCCGATATTTCGTAGGTGTCGTCTGTTTCGTAGAAATCCTTTTTTTCCTTTTCCTTTAAAAGCTCCATTGCAGAGTTACTGTGCTTATCGGAGCTTTTTTTATTGCTGTCGGCTGCAGAGCCTTCGGAGGCTTCTGCAGAAGCTTTATCGGCATCTCTTGAGGTTATTGCTTTCAATAAATATATGCCGAGTATTATGACTATGGTTACTGTGAATATCCCCAACAGACCTACGCCCATGATAGGGAGAGATTGTAAAAATGCATTTATATCAATCTTCATGAGAGACCTCCTATCTTGCTATCAGGTTAAGGATAAGACCGCCGGCTATAACGGAAGCAATCTGACCTGACACATTTATACCTATCGTATGAGTGAGAAGGAAGTTTGAGCTGTCCTCCTCAAGACCAAGCTTATGGACTACTCTTGCCGACATGGGGAATGCGGATATTCCTGCTGCACCGATCATGGGATTGATTTTTTTCTTTGTGAAAAGGTTGATAAATTTTGCAAATAATACTCCGCCTGCCGTGTCAAAGATAAATGCAACGAGACCGAGACCGAGTATCAGAAGTGTCTCGGGATTCAGAAATGCATCAGCCTGCATTTTTTCGGCTATCGTGAGGCCGAGGAAAAGTGTGACAAGGTTTGCAAGCTCTGACTGGGCGGTCTTTGAAAGTGATTCCAGAACGCCGCATTCTCTTATGAGATTACCGAACATGAGGAAGCCTATAAGCGCTACCGCATTCGGAGCAACGATACCCGTAAGAATGGTAACGAATATGGGGAATATTATCTTTGCTGTACGGGATACATTTCCGGGAACATATTCCATTTTAATCTTGCGTTCTTTCTTTGTGGTAAGCAGCTTTATGATGGGAGGCTGAACAATGGGTACGAGGGCCATATACGAATATGCCGCGACTATTATCGCGCCGATGTATTTCGTCCCGAAGTAGTTTGCAACAAAGATGGATGTGGGGCCGTCTGCAGCGCCGATAATGGCGATAGAGGCAGCGTCACGAAGCTCAAATCCGAACAGTGAAGCAAGGCTCAGCGTAAAGAAGATACCGAACTGGGCAGCTGCACCGAATATCATCAGCTTGGGATTGGAAAGAAGCGGGCCGAAATCGATCATTGCACCGATTCCGACAAAAAGTAACAGCGGGAAAAGCTCATTGGCTATACCGCTTTCGAATAGAATCGAGATGGGACCTTCCTGTACGATTTCGCCGATTTTCTGCGTTATGGCACCGGACATAGGCAGATTGACAAGAATAGCTCCGAAGCCTATCGGAAGCAGAAGAGTCGGCTCCATCTTTCTCTTTATAGCGAGGAATATCAGGATTCCTCCTATCACCCACATTATTACTTGTTTTATATCAAGATTCAGAACATTGGAAAAGAGTGTAGATAATACCTCCATGATTGTTCTCCTTTCGAAAAATAAACAGTGAACCTATTATAGCATTACTAAAGTATCGCGGCGGGTATGTTCTGACGGCTTTTGCTTTCGGACTTACCCTTGTGGGAGTTCATATTCTCGGTATAGGACTTACCGGAACTTCGGTAAATCCGGCAAGGAGCCTCGGCCCCGCAATAGTTGCGGCAATATCCGGAAATGCAGCTCCGATCGGTGTGATCTATGTGTTTATCATCGGACCGGCTATAGGGGCGGTACTTGCGGCACTGGCATTCAAGTTCCTTGATATTTAACGCTTTTTCTTTTCCGGATATCGTTTATAATATTCGGCTTTATCTTCGTACATCCTTTCGTCAGCTACCTTGAGAGCATACCTTATATTTTTAATATCATCTACATAGCAGCCTCCGAGTGCAAATACAAGATCCGGATATTTTGTTGCGGCTTTTCTTATCTGTTCGATCCTTTCCTGCATAGTTTCTTCAGTCATGTCGGGGATGATCATTGTAAACTCATCACCGCCTGCTCTGAAGATCTCTCTTTCGTCGAATATTTCTCGAAGCGCATTTGCCGCATTTTTCAGAAGAGCATCTCCTTCGGAATGACCTCTTTCATCATTTATCGTCTTCAGACCGTTAAGATCGGAGAATATAACGCATACGGATCGCTTGGAGTTAGTGTGTCGGTAAGGAATGTCGTTTTGATTATTATCAAAATGATTATCGGACGATTTGTTGCATATCCTGTCAATGAAATTGTTCATTTCATTACGATTCATAACGCCGGTGAGCATATCCTTTGAGCTTAAAACCTTAAGCTTATCGAGGAGAAGATGGTTACCGAGCTCTACTCCCAGAATATATGTTGAAACTTCAAGGACTTCCTTGATCTTAGGCGCCATCAATGCATTGAAATTTATTGCCCAGATATAACCGAGAAGGTCATCACGATATTTTAGCGGGAAAAGAACGATATTCTTGGCTCCGGCATTTGTGAGAGAGTCGTACCATACGGGATTTCTTTCTTTAATGACCTGCATTTCCTCTTCGTTTTTTGCTATGAGGCAGTTGCTTCCCGCAATCGTCTGTTCCCAGGATTCTGCGATATCATAGAAGCCTTCATCAACATAGGTCTTCATGGGAAGCAGCTTCGTATCCTTGGAAAATGCTTCGCATAAAACATAGCATGTACGATCAATGGTATTCATCGGAAGGATACAGCAGTGTTCGGCTTCGCATATTTCGCTGATTTCTTTTATCACATCATTCATGGATTCTTCAAAATCATCTGAGCTGTTTATCTTTAAGCTGATATCGAGGACCGCCGTAGCCACATCTCCGGAAATATTTGAGAGCATTTTTGAATCGGCTATAAAATTAAATTCCATTATATAAAGACAGTAGAGCAGGTCGCCGTCATCGGGTCCAACAGGGATAAATGTCATATTTATCCAAATATTCATCCTGTCCGGATTGGCATAGGAATGAAGGCATCTCCTGTGAACCGCAGCTCTGAAGCAATAGTCTTCAAAATTCAGATCTCTTGTAAGGTAATCGGTATATTCGCTGTCGGGAACAAATTTATCCTTCAGCATTACCGTTCCGGGAGCAGGCTTTTCAATTGAGTCAACATACGCTTTGTTCCCTGCAACAATTCGGATTTTACCATGCCTTTCAAAGTCCTTTTTTTCAACGGAAATGATACAGGCCATAGCTCCGATTCCATCTACTAATTTTTGCAAGTCCATTATTTCCATTTGTTTTCTCCGTTAGCTTTTGTGACAATGATGTATATTACATTTGAGATACGGATTGCTTTCTTTCGAAATGGAGCAATCATAGAGTTATTATATATGAAAAGCAGCTACAATCAAAGAGGAAAATAAAAAATAGAGAACCGCACTGTGAAAATATTTTCACTAATGAAGTCCTCTGTTTTTATATGTGAGGGGATGCGTGTTTATATCAATGAAATGCGCATCCTTACGGGCTGTTTTGCTCACCGATGGGGGTTATCTTGGCATCGTAGCATCCGACCTTCTCTGCAAATAATTTTGCGGTCGCGGCATCCTTTTCATGTCCGCCGGACCTGCGTGTGTTGGATGCACTTGCACCGAGGTGAAGCTCGCCGTTATCATCTACATATGTATCCAGCTGATATGTATTCCAGGTTCTTCTTGCACGAACAGTAAGATCGTTTTTAAATACATATTCATCTATAGCTGTTCTTCTGATGTAATCTCCGTCGGGTCCTGCGGGGAACCATCTGGTGGGTTCTTCCTCGTTTTCCATGAGGTGTTCTTCGAATGATGGACTTACACGTACAAGACCTGCAAGTATAAGTGCAAGTGCTGCACTCTGATCCGAACATCTTATCTCGTCCTTATCAACATAAACCCATCCTCTTTTAAAATGTTCGCTTTCTCCGGTTTCGGGATCTGTATAGTATACATCTCGTCCCTGGAAATCACTGGGATACGGATAAACATTAAGCGCATTTTTTATCATACTGGCATTATGTACATCCAGAGCCTCTCTTGCATTTTCCAAATAACGGATAACACTTATTCCTATAAGAGATGCAAGAATCGACATAATAGCTATTACTATTATGAGTTCAACTAAGGTAAAACCTTTATTCCGCCGCTTATTTTCACGATCAATCATTTTTTATTCCTCCCTGATAGATGCATAAACCTAAACCTTTAAATGATTAACAATAAATTTCCCCTAAATTCATAGTTTGTTCATATTTCGTTCAAATTATATATATGTTTGTTCGTTTTTACAAGAGGGATTATAGCTTAATATTACACAATCTTTTTTGTGCATATTATTCAAAAGCGTCATATTTTTATGCTTTTATTGAAACTGACTCTTTGTTATGATATAGAAGTAATTGTTTCAGGTTAGCGAAAGGATGTTTTGTGATGAAAAAGCTTAGTTTGGGGATTCTTGCCCATGTTGATGCAGGCAAGACAACCCTGACGGAAAGTATACTTTTAAATACGGGAATGATACGGACTGCGGGAAGAGTAGATAACGGTGACGCATTTCTCGATACAGAGGTTTTGGAGAAAAAAAGAGGCGTAACGATAATATCAAAGCAGGCTGTCTGCATTATTGATGTGAATAATGAATTAAATAAATGTAAAGAAACTGTTAAGCTGACTGTTATCGACACTCCCGGGCATACGGATTTCATAGGTGAAGCCGAGAGGGTACTCAGTGTTCTTGACATTGCCGTACTCATTTTAAGCGGTCCGGACGGAGTGACTGCGTCGACGAAAAGGCTTGCGGGGCTTCTTAAGAGCTACAAGGTGCCTTACTATGTCTTTGTTAACAAAATGGATATGTGCGAGAGGAGTGAGGACGAGATAATCTCTGAGCTTTGTGACAAGCTTGGAGAGGGCTTTATCGGATATGAGAATGCCGATCCTGAGGACATTGCGTCCTTATCTGCCGGTACTATCGAGAAATACCTGGAAACAGGCAGCGTTTCATCGGATGATATCTGTGACCTTATCTACAGAGGCAGCTTTCATCCGGTAGTATTCGGTTCGGCACTTAAGAATACCGGAGTTGACGGGCTTATCAGTCTTGTGACGGAGTACATTCCCGATTTTAAATATAATGAAGAGTTTTCAGCCAGGATTTTCAAGGTGGGATATGATGACGGACATAAGATTGCATTTGCAAAGCTTACCGGAGGGAGCATTTCCGTCAGAAATGAGATTGACGACGACAGGCTTCGCGGTGAAAAGATAACACAGATCCGAAGCTACAGCGGCGGTAGATACGAGAGTGTGGAAAAGGCTGAGGCGGGAGATGTGGTTACATTTGTCGGACTTGAAAATGCATATGCCGGAATGGGCATAGGAAGGGAGTTTGATGATGAGGAGCCCTACTGTCAGCCTGTGCTTCGTTATGATATGTCTATTCCTTCGGATATACCACTCAGAGTTTTTCTTCCTAAATTAAAGGAGCTTGCCGATGAAGATCCGCTTCTTAAGCTTGAGGTTTCGGATGATGACAGGGTTACTGTTTCGGTTATGGGCGATTTTCAGACTGAAATACTTAAGGAAACCATAATGGAACGATACGGAGTTTCCGTGGACTTTGTGAAAGGCAGCTTTGTTTATAAGGAAACGATAAAATATCCCGTGGTGGGATACGGACATTTTGAACCTCTTCGTCATTATTCCGAGGTTCAGATATTGATGGAGCCTCTTCCCCGAGGAAACGGGATAGAGGTAGCCAGTGCTCTTTCGGTAAATGATCTGGATATTAACTGGCAGAAGACGATCATATCAACGATAACGGAGCATCTGCCTTCGGGAAGACTTACAGGCTCGGCTCTTACCGATATAAGATTTACACTTATCGCGGGCAAGGCTCATCTTAAGCATACCGACAGTCAGGATTTTCGGGAATCGGTGCGAAGAGCCGTAAGGCAGGGACTGATGAAAACAGAATGTGTACTTCTCGAGCCGGAATATGATTTTATCATCACGATTCCGGCGGAATCGGTGGGGCGCGTTATGACGGATATTTCGGAAATGGGCGGCAGCTGCACATTATCGGCAGACGGGACTCTTACGGGAAGCGCGCCTGCGAGATGCATTTCCGATTATCAGTCAAAGCTCACGACATTTACCTCCGGGCAGGGGACGGTGGAGCTGAAATTTGCGGGTTACCGTGATATGCCCGAGGATATAATGGAAGCGGTGATAGCCGAAAAGGCATATGACCCCGATACGGATAAAAACAATCCCTCCGGTAGCATTTTTATTTCGCATGGGGCGGGATATTATGTGACCTGGTATGAATGTGAGGAGTTTATGCATCTTCCCTCAAAGGAAGGAGATTATCTCGGGTTCGATGAGGAAAGTGATGAGGAAAGACTCTTCCGTGAGGCGGAGGCCCTGAAAAAGGCAAAAGAAAGAAGCGCTCAGGGTTCTCTGGAAGAGAGACTGCAGGCTATCGGAACCGATGAGATAGATGCAATTCTTCGTAGTGCGACGCATTCGAATGCAGGGAAAGAAAACCGCAGGACGAAGCGTGTGTATTTAAGCAGAAGTACGGTTGAGGCAGAAAACAGAGCCTCCGGAAGAAGCAGTGCGGTTTCTAAAAATGCTCCTGCTAAGGCTATGAACGAAAAGAAAAAATATCTTCTGGTGGACGGCTACAACATTATCCATGCGTGGAGCGAACTGAAAAGCCTGCTGGAAGGCCAAAATGCGTCTTCGGACAGACAGTCCCTTTTACTCGAATCGGCAAGATATAAGCTCCTCGATATGATGTCCGAGTACAAGGCAATGAAGGGGACTGAAGTAATAGTAGTATTTGATGCTTATAATGTGCGAGGCCACTTTACGGAAAAAATGGACTATCTGGGAGTTCATGTGGTCTACACCAAGGAAGCCGAAACCGCCGATCAGTATATAGCAAGATTTACGGTGGAGAATGCAAAAAATCTCGACATAACGGTGGCAACCTCGGACGGTCTGATACAGCTGATAATTCGTGGAGAAAACTCGAAGCTGCTCAGTGCCCGCGAGCTTGAGACGGATTATAAAAGGACGAGGGAAATGCTGCTTAGGAAAGCATAACTCTTACCGGATTTCCTCTTTCAATGCGAGTATGTTCCCGCCACGCAGCATTCTTCTGATTCGCCTTTGAATCTGCTTCCTTTCTGCAGTGAGGCAAATAGAAGCCCCACTGCATATTCACATTCCACCGGCCCCTGACCGGAACTTATCTGTATTAGCATATATTTAATTCTCCATTCATTTTAATTAGTGCCACCGGCTTTGTAGTTATATACCGGCTTGATTATCTTATCAATCTTTACTGTTTCGCCTATAACCTCAACAATATCGTCTATTCCTCTGTAGGCAAAAGGGCTTTCATCCAGTGTATCCTTATTAATACAGATTGAATAAATACCGGTCATAGCCTTCTTGAAATCCGAAACCGTATGGTGTTCGGCAACCTCTGAACGCTTATATATCCTTCCCGCTCCATGTGGTGCCGAATAATTCCAGTCCGGATTACCGAGGCCGGTTCCGAGTATTATTCCGTCTCTCATATTTATCGGGATAATGACCCTTTCGCCTTCTTCTGCACTGATAGCGCCTTTTCTGAGAATAGGCTTTTCCTCTCCCGAATCACTTGAAACAGCTCCTGACATTTTCGAAAAATCCACATAGTTATGAATGCATGTAAAGCTTTCTTCCGCTTTCCATTTCATTCCCTTTACTATTGAATCTATTATAGCTTCTCTATTGATACGGGCAAATTCCTGGATTATCTCAATATCATGAAGGTAATCCTCCATCATTTCACCGGTAAGGCAAGTCATTTCATATGAAGCATAGCCCTGCTTCTTCATTTGCATTTCCTTTTGACCGGTCCTCAGATAGTAATCTGCGACTTCCATACCCAGATGTCTGCTTCCGGAATGAACAACGAGATAGATATTTCCTTCTTCGTCCTTATCCACCTCTATGAAATGATTTCCGCCGCCAAGTGTTCCGATGCTTCGGTTTGCCTTCGATGCATTTATACCCTTTGCGCACCTAAGCAAAGACAGATCAATTCTTTCCGCATATTTATGTTCAGTTGATCGAATTCTCGGTCCGACCGGAACATTATCTCTTATAACACTGTCGAGCTGCTGGAACTGAATTCCCTTTGCTTTAATCTTGGCAATAGTCATTCCGCACCCGATGTCTACTCCTACCAGACTCGGAAGAATAGAGTCACCAACCGTCATTGTCAGTCCTATAGTTCCGACTTTTCCGGGGTGAACATCCGGCATAACTCTGATAATGCTGCCCTCTGAGCTTGGATGATTACATATCATCTGAAGCTGTTTTCTTGCATAATCTTCCAGAGCATAAAGCTCATTTTCTACAGTATATACGATGGCATTTGTGTATTTTCCATATATTGTAATCATAAAAATATCCCCTTTTTTTGCATAAGAAAAACACCTCTGATGCAGCTTTAAGTGCCACATCAAAAGAGGTGTTAGTTATCCTGATAATTATACAGTTAAAATTGTGATAACAATAGAATCACAAAAATCTATTACCTCACAGACTTACCAAGGACAACTAATGCCTTAATGTTACATATTGAATTGTTCAAACTGATTCTTCGCATAATGTCCTCCTTTTCGTTCCGGGGTTAATAGTTACTGAGACAAATATCTCTTGAGGAGTCGTGCTATCCTCACTGTTTCGTAGTATAACAACATTGAATTAAATTTGTCAAACAAATAATCTGTCCGGAACCAAATCCCCGTTCATATATTTCAAATTTTTACTCAAATCCCCGTTTACTTTAGCATCACACACATGGGTCAAAAAATACTCATTATGCCGTATATTATGGGTAACAGTTAAGAATATTGCAGAAGCAACAGTCAAATGAAAGAAAGGAATCAGTTATGAAAGTGATAATTGCAGGATTAAGAGGATTTGATTGCTTTTTGGGATTATAAATCCAAGGGTACCGGTTCTATGATAAAAATAGCTGCGAAGCAGAATTTGAGGGTATATATCTGCAACGTATAGGTGGGTTTAAAAATAGGAAATTATTTATTCAGTGACATATTAAGGACAGGAGTAATTGAGTGTTATTCGAGGCTTGTAATGAGATCAAAAAGAGCAGTGCGGCTGCTCTTTTCAGACTGTAGACAAAGTCAGGGGCAGTTCCACTGTCGCACTATTACCTACTACACCACCGTTCAATGAGTCGGAAAAGCAATAATTTCAGGTAAAAACGTGCCGAATTATTGCTTTTTGCATTGCGCCAAACGTTGTAATAATGTGTACCCCATGTCAAGGACATTTTAATTTTGGGGTTCCGCAGTTTTGTACAGTTCAAAAATCCGGATTCCAGATAATAGACACATTGATAATGTGAAACCCCAAACATAGACACATTGAAAATTAAATATCAAAAGACATGTCCTTTTGTCCGTAATACTCTGTATGTAGTTGTCATTGTTTATCTTCAGATCCTAAGGTTGCCGGATCCTTGAAGTTTGTTGGTACTTTCGGGGCTGGAATTCCCTCGATCGGGTACTTCCCAGTCCGGACGAACTCATAGTACTCGTTCGGTGATAGCTTACACAGCCTCCACTGGTAGCGGTCATTGTTGTAGTAGTCCATGTAGTCATCAATCAGGTGCCTGACCTCATTGAACGATGTACAGCCGCTTACATCGATGGAATCCTTCATGTGACCGAAGAAGCTTTCCTGTGGAGCGTTGTCCCAGCAGTTGCCTCTCCGGGACATCGAACGGCGCAGCTCGGCGTCATTGATGATCTCAATGAACTTATGGCTTGTATAGTGTGCCCCTTGGTCACTATGAATGATGGTCTCTGCATGCAGGGAGATGCCATTATCCCGGATCAGGATTTCAACGGTCTGAAGGACAAAATCCACTTCCAGAGAAGGGCTAAGTACATAAGACAGCACCTGTTTTGTAAATGCGTCCATGATCACTGACAGGTAGGCCCGATCCCCTTCGTAGGGAATATAGGTGATATCTGTCAGAAGGACGATCCGCGGACCATATACCTCGAACTGCCTGTCCAGAAGGTTCGGCGCATAATTGCTGGTCTTCATAGCCTTTGCCATCCGCCTGTAGGGGTTGGCTTTTCGGATCTTGCACCTGAGATTGTATTTTTTCATCAGGCGGCGGATCTTCTTCATGTTCATGTTAACCGGTACTTCGAAGTGAAGCATTCTCATATGGATGCCCCTGGCTCCCTTGTCATAACCGCGGAACTTGTAAGCCCTCAGAATCAGCGCAAAGTCTTCTCGGTCGGCCCGTTCCCGCGCTTCCCGTACCGGTGCAGCTTTCAGCCAGGCATAATAACCGCTTCGGGAAACACCTGCCAGATCACAAAGCCGGGATACGGACAGCTTGTTGTTATTACTCTGCATCGTTGCCTGGATGACTTCAAACATACTTGAGGATTTGTGCATGATGAGCCCCCTTACTTCACTGTATCGTCGGGCAAGGAAATTTTTTTTAAAAACTCGATTTCCTGCTTCATATACTGTAGTTCATGATGCATGCGGAGGAAGTTCTCCTTCGTGACTTCCGGGCATTCTTCATTCAGGATGGAGTTGCGGGGTCGTATGCCTTCGCGAAAGCCACCGCCTTCACGGAGCGCCTTGTTGATGTAATGACTGATACCAGCAATCCGTTTTTCACCAAGAACATCCGGGTCATACCCAAGAGCAACAATGGTTTCCCTAAGAGTCAATCCTTCCTGCCGTTTTTTATAAAACTCCTGTTTAAACTCCTTGGTGAAGAAGATTTGCCGAGTGGTTACTTTGTAGGTGTACGGATTGCTCCTCAATTGTTCGATCTGTTCTTGCGTAAATGCAGTTGCCATACATGATACTCCTTTACTTATGCTCACAGAGTATCACGGATAACAAGCCAGCGCAAACGCCGTTGGTCGATTGCCGTAACCACGGCAGATCAATCCTTTGATCTGCTTGATCATAGCAGAGCCTGTGCAGGGAGTTTTGTCAATGGGGCACGGAGTGCCGGCGAAACCCCTGCCATTGACAGGGCTCCCTGCACAGGGTACTTGCAGGAAGCAACCAAAGCCGGATTGTCCAGAATGAAGAAATCAGGGGCTTGCAATTGTCCAATAAATCGATATCCGATTATCAAGGTGTCTAACAACGAGGAACCATAAAATATGTATGTCTAAAACCTGGGAACCCCATTTTTATAGTGTCCAATCTCTGGGGTACATTTTAAAATTCCTAAAAAGCAATAATTATAGGTAAAAACGGACCAAATTATTGCTTTTGCATTGCGCCAAGCGTTGTAAATTCCTAAAAAGCAATAATTTCAGGTAAAAACGGACCGAATTATTGCTTTTTGCATTGTGCCAAGCGTTGTAAATTCCTAAAAAGCAATAATTTCAGGTAAAAACGGACCGAATTATTGCTTTTTGTGTTTCGCCAAGCGTTGTAAAACCCTGAAAAGCAATAATTATAGGAAAAACGTGCCGAATTATTGCTTTTGCATTTCGAGGCAGAAAAAACCGGTGTGATTTACCACAACCGGCTTTGTCTACAGTCTGAGGGGAGGCCGGACCTCCCCTCTTTTTTTCTGCTTTGTATGGACCATATATCCCACGTAATGTTTATCTATACCAGTAATGGTAAAATGAGTTTTTCGATAAACTCAACCCTGTCAAATATCAACGGCTTAAATGTGCCTGTAACACCTACAGAAACATTCTTTTCCTTGTTTAAGTAAATGATATTTCCGCAGTCTCCGATTGCGGCATATACTTCTCTGTTTTCGATGGGTTTATACCAGAGGTAGCCGTATTCCATAAAGCCGAATCTTTCGCCGAGCTTCTGATAAGGCGTTAACATCTCATTTATCCAATCAGAGGAGATGATCTGTTTACCATCATACTTCCTGTCGTTCAAGACCATATCTCCGAGTTTTGCAAGATCCGTAGCTGTAGCGCATAATCCCCAGCCGGCAGTGATAGTATCCTTAGGGTCTGAGTACCATTCATTTTTTCTGGGACCTTTATTCATAAAGAAGTCGAACTGGTCCTCTTTGCTTGAAGCACCATGTATAATGTGTTCGGGAATTCCTAAAGGAAAAAATAAGTTTTTGTTTGCAAAGTCGATGCATTTTTCACCTGAAGCATTTTCGATGACGCCTGCCAGAATCTGGATTCCTAAAGTAGCGTATTTGAATTCACCGGTTATCCCTGCGCGACCTCCCAAAAGATCAAGTGCTGCTTTGGTCCAATCGTCAGAAGTACAGACTTTTTTCCAAGGTTCCGACTTGTACTTAGTGTCTGCTGGTTATGCCCAGTAGTGACTTAATCAGCAGACACTAATTAAAAATTGTTTTCAAGAAAAAATTGGTATACTATTAAAAGAACTTTTTATTGCAGGAGTTTTACTATGATTTGCGGCATGACTATATACCAGATACTTTGGTACTATATGATTTATTCTTTATTAGGCTGGATGATAGAAGTAATCTATCACGCGATTACTCTCGGCAAAGTCGTTAACCGGGGATTTCTGAACGGACCGATATGCCCTGTATACGGCTCCGGCGTTATCATGGTTCTTTGCATGTTATATCTGACAGGAAAGATTACGGGACTTAACACAAATGTTGACGAAGTTCATCCCTTAATTCTTTTTGTTATCGGAATCATTTTTGCTACACTTATCGAATTCATTGCAGGCTTCTTACTTGATAAATTGTTTCACGCTAGATGGTGGGATTATAGTGATCGCAAGTTCAATGTAAACGGATATATATGTTTGGAGTTCAGTATAATATGGGGACTTGCCATAGCATTTGTACTGAGAGTTGTACAGCCGACATTTGAAAGATCTGTAGATCTGATACCACATATTTTAGGTATAATAATACTCATTATTATTTATTTAACTTTTGTAGCAGATATCATCATAACGGTACTTACGGTTCTTAAGCTGAATAAAGAACTTGAAAAAATGGAGGAGGTTCAGCAATCAATCCTCAGACTTAGCGATGGTATGTCTGAGGTAATAGGTATCGGAACTATAAAAGCTAAAGACAAGCTTGAGAAGAACTATGATGAACTTACTGAAAAGAAGCAGGAATTTCAAAATGAACTTGATGAGCACAAAGAAGAGTTTCAAAATATATTGGATGAACACAAAGAAGAATTTCAAAACAAATTGGACGAACAGCGAGAGGAATATATGTTCCGTAAAGCTGAACTTGAAGGTAAATATGAGCATATGAGAAAAGCCATTATGTACCAAAGGCTTTTCGGAACCCGTAGACTGCTTGTAGCTTTCCCTTCAATGAAACACAGTAAGTATCAGGATATTATTGAACGGATCAGAAAGTAGACTTATGTTCTTCTGATAAATTTGATTTCACAAGATCCGTCATTGTCAAATGTTTCAATTTCATAAGACAGAGGTCCTTTTTCATAAATTATGCTGTAGATTTGACTAAGGTCCTCTGTCTTTCCTTTTGCAGTTTCCCATCCTGCATCAGGGAGTTCAACCGTGCAGTTTGCATTTTCAATCACGCCGTCTTTTAAACCGATAGCGTACTCGATCGTATTCTGTGCCCAGTTGTACCCGAGCCCCTGCAGGTTTTCTAACCCGTATCTGTCAGACATCTCATCCCAGAAAGCACCTATCGTGTTGTACTGATCCGCATTTTGGGTTGAGAAAACTTTGGATATTCCGTGAAAAGTCATAATGTGTTGTACCTCATAAAATAGTCTATGAAAAGAATCTATCTCAGATTGATAGTAATATCAAGATATATATGTGGCGAAAATTACACATACTTCCGTATAGAATTCAGATGAAGAATGGAAGTATGTGCAATTTATTGCTTAAGGACGAACTTAAAATAACTCAAAATGCGGTGTATTGAAATGAAAAAGGTGGTGCACTGAAATGAAGGATAAGGAAGATAAAGAGGATAAAGAAGTTATATATGGTACAGGCTTTTCTGCATTGGACAAGGCATTAGGAGGATTGAAAAAAGGTGAAGTTTACCTTTTGGCAGCTCGACCCGCTATGGGGCGGAAAACCCTTGCTCGTGCTATCGCTAATCATGCTGTCTCGGAAGAGAAAGTTCAGGTTCTTTATTATTCAGATGATGATTATCGGATATACGGTGTGACTGAGTTTTGCGATGATTGTCGAAAGAAAAAGATAGAAGATAATATCGGTCTGATAGTTTTTGATGATGTGATAATACTTGAAACAGGGATCATGCATAATCTGATACGGGAAATGAAACAATTTGAAACACTTTGCGAGATAAAAAAACTTGCATTGGAATTAGAGATACCGACTATTGTAATCTTCAAACTCGGGAGACAGGTGGACATGCGCCCGGACCATAGACCTTTACTCTGTGACCTTCCGGAAGGATTCAATGAGGTTGCGGATGTGGTGATGTTTATCATTCGTGATGATTATTATCTGTATAGTGAATATGATGGTGATGATTTTGAATCAAAACTTACAGGTACGGGACGGATCATAGTTGCAAAACGAAAAGGTCCTATTTGTACGGTTACCTTGGGTTGGGAAGAAGTTGCAGGTGGGTGGTATAACCTTTAGGAAATGTGGATTTTAGGTGCAAGGTATAGTATAGCGCTTTTGACTTTTGTGGTTGGGAAAGAGTATTATGGGATGGAAGCTGTTGTATGAATTTTTGGTTATTAATAACGCGAAAAGGAGAAGTAAGTAATATGTATGAAGCAATTGATTTGATGAACTTAAATTGGCAAAACGAAAAGATGTAAAATCATACTTGTAAAAATAATGGTAGTGAATTATAATTTAATCAATAGAAAATCATCGGGACAGAGATGTAAAACCTGTTTCACGCGGTCGGCATAGAGACCTTAAACCTATGTAACTGGTCGGGACGGAGACCTTAAACCCGATCCGAATAAAGATATAAGGAGCGACGAAGTTCGCTCCTTTGCTGTTTTTGAAGGTGTCTTTTATGGGAGAACAGATTAGTTTCAAAACAAGAGTTAAAAATGTAGCAATTCAAAATGCAAAAGATTATTATTCTTATTATATATGTAAATCATACTTGATTTTTTCTGATGCATTTGAAAAACAATCATTCTATGAAATTGAAGCAGAAAAGAGTAATTATCTTCATCTTGTTGGTGTTTCGACAGAGCTATCAGCAGAGTCTTTTTTTGATAAATGTCTTAGTGGAACATTAACTGAGGCAGATTTTGAATTAGAGTTTCATGGTAGAGATCCTAAGTTTTCGAAAGGTTCTATTCGTCAAAAAATACTTACACTTCCTAATATGATGAATATTTTTTCTTCTGAATCTTTGGTAGAAGAGGATTTTCGAAAAAATGTTGTTAGATGTTCAGTTGCTACATCTAACGGATTATGTACGGTAGGATTCGTGACAACACCTCAGGCAAGACCAATGACTCTTTTGAAGGGAGATGAACTTGATCACAGTAAAGCAAGTAGTTTGAAACTTGTTTTATCTAAGTCAAGAGATGACGATTTTTACTCTGATGTTGTAGTTGGATTAGAAACAGATATTGTTTTGTTTTACGATGATATTAAAGATATGCTGAATAAAACAATGATAGCCAGAATTGAAAGAATAATAAATCAACATTGATTACTGTTTAAAACATTTACTGAAGAGGAACTGAATCAAGGAGAGCATATTAAAATGTTAGAAGGGAAATGATTAGGAGAAGATGGGCGAGTGTCCCGGAACTGATAGCAGGTGTCAGTAAGACACATTTTCTTGATATGGAAACGCTGGAGCGTATTGTCTCTGAGGACGAGAAGCAGCGTTATTCATTCAATGAGGACAAGACACTGATCCGTGCGAATCAGGGGCATTCAATTCCTGTCGATGTTGAACTTGAAGAGGTAGAACCCCCGGAGTTCTTGTACCATGGCACCGGAGAGAAGTATGTGGAATCAATCGATAAGCAAGGGCTTCTTCCCAAATCGCGATTATATGTTCATCTTTCCGCTGATGAGGAAACTGCCCGTAAAGTCGGAGGCAGGCACGGGAAGCCGGTTATCTATATTGTTAAGAGTGGAGAAATGTACCGAAATCATGAGAAGTTCTATCGCTCGGTGAATGGAGTCTGGTTGACGAAATGCGTTCCTGTACAATATTTGAGTAAGAAATAAGCTTTCCTTCGGGAAGAGTGTGATTTGGAATAAAAGCAAAATAAAATACAAGATATGTAGGGATGTACAAAAAAATGTACATCCCTTCTTTTATAATAAACTCATCAGAAATTTCCAAGGATGATATGTTTTATGAGAGGTGTTTTATATGAATATGAAGGTGTTTATCAGTGGATCGAAAGCCTGGAATGATAAAACACTTCCTATAAAGCCAAGAATACTTTGTCTCTTGAAGAGTATAAAGAGTCTATGAAAAATGTGTATTCCACATCTGTGAATGAATCGACACTTGATGAAGCGCCTATGGCATATAAATCGCTGGAGGACATAATGGATGTAATAAAGGAATCCGTAGATGTGATAGAAGTATTGAAGCCGATTTATAATTTC
>CACYCJ010000262.1 GCA_902772925.1 uncultured Lachnospiraceae bacterium | reverse complement strand
GGTGTTCGGTGTAAAATAAAGTAGATCAACTCTATCTAGTGGGGTAGGGGAAGTGCGCCCATTTTGAAGGAAAAACGACATGTGCAACGTAGAAAAAAACGGGGTTAAGCGGTCTATGGAAAAATATGAAAATGACAATTTCATAGAAGAGCAGAACATGGATGGTGTTGATCCCGAGTATGATGCAGCGTATGGTTCGGATTATGACTTCGAGGGCGATGCTGCGTATGGCTCAGATTATAATCCTGAGGGTGATGCGACATATGGCTCGGATTATGATTCTGAGTATGACACCACTTACAATTCGGATTACGATCCTGAGGATGATTCCGCCTTTGCCTCTGAGTACGCAGATGGAACTGAGTATGCGGATGAAACCGGATATGAGCCTGAAGAGGCGGGAGTGGAAGAGATAGAACCAAATGCCGAGGAGGAGCCCTATTACGATCGGAAAGCGTTTAAATGGCTGCGCACTGAGAATCGTGCCAAGTTCATCAAGCTTGTGTCCATGCTGGTCCTCTCTGCAGCCGTCTTAATCTTCGCATCCATCGCCTGGTTTACCATGAATAGGGAGACTTCGAGTAATGGAATGTCAGTTACCACGAGTACTTTACCGTTTGAAATCGCTACGAAAGGCTCAAATATCAGATATCAGGATATTATTACGAGTAAGACAGAGTACAGAGATGGTGATCCCGTTACAATTGATGAAGAAGCGTATTATAAAACGGGCACAACGGATAGCATACTGCTCCGCTTTGATGCTGGGGATAGCGAGATAGGACCCGGTGGAAATGGATTTCTCAATCTTTATGTTATACCGAAATTAGATACGGAAATGGACGTAAAGGTTACGTTAAATGTAGTCGCATATGCCGAACTTGATAAGTATGAGGAGGCGACTGACCCGGAGACAGGTGATACAGTTTATGTTCCTGTTTATAAGAAAGATGATAATGAAGAATATATCCTTGATGATGATGGCAATAAGATAGTCGAAACTGAGATTGTGGAGATAACCACAGCATCAGAATTTACGACAAAGGCAGCAGCTATTCATAATTCAGAAGCAGTAAGTAATGTAAATGATTATATAAATGCCGCAAAATACCTGCAAGGACATATCATGTTCTTTGGGGAAGCCGGAGATACAAGCAATTCGACTACCGAGGCAAGTCGTTACTATTACAAAACTCCTTATACAACAAGGATAATTAATAAGCATATCGATGAGGACAATAAAGATAAGGCGGTTGCAGTTCCTATATACTGGATGTGGCCGAATACCTTAGGACAGATTGCTCTTCCCAATAATGATTCTGAAGAGAGAAGCGGTTATCCTGTTCTTGCTGACAGTAATACTGAGGGGAAAGCACTGATAACAACATATTTGAACACATATGGAAACAGCATTTTTGATAATTATAATGCAAGTACAACACCGGGATATATTACGGCTGTAACCACTGTGGTTGCGAATGCTTCGCAATTTAATACAACAGCGTTTGATGACCTTAGTAAAGGGGATAATGATGCGGATCATCTGATTGGCACAAGGATTGCGTATTTTCTTATAGAGGTCAAGGTTGATCCTGCAGACTGATAAAAAGAGTATTGATTGATAGTTTATTGGAGATTACTGGATTGCGTAGAAGTTGAGGGCTTCAGAAAGGACGGAAATGAAAAAGATAATAGAGAAATTTAAAAAACTTTCCGTCGGAAAGAAGGCACAACTAATTGTGGCAATACTATTAACAATAGCAGTTATTGCAATTATTCCGACATTGGCGTGGTTTTCATACCAGCGTAGAGCGGCTGAAATGTTCAAGGTGGAATATCCGAATGCTCTTTATATTAACGCAGCGCAAAGAGAAGATCAGGTCGAATTCGAGCTTGGAGGAATTAATATTAATGAGTACTGGAGAAATGATGACGGGCAACTACTCGATGCTAATGGCAATGTTGCTCTGAATTCTTCAACCGCAGCAAAAATCACGAAGAAACAATATGTATTTTCAGTGTCAGGTTCCAATACCAAGAAATATATTCTACAGCTTGCTCATACCACGAATAACTATTTCACATACACTGTTTATCATGCAACACAGCTGGATGATGAACCGGAATCAGGCGAATATATAAAATACACAACAACACCTGATTCTCATACGGAAAATCCGTTTCTGGCTGTAGGTGATGATGTGGTAAATACGGAAAGTGCTGAAACGAAGTATTATTTAAAAGGTTCAAGTATTAATCTTGGTCCCTTGAACGCTGATACAAGTGATAGTACGAAAGCAAAGAATCGCTCTGAGGATACTAAGTATTATCCGAAAAGCTATCAAGGTAATACGAATGTAGAGGAGAGGGCAATACCTCTATACTGGCAGAGTGAAGTTACTGCTTCAAATGCAGACTCAAACAAGAGATTCTGTGACTACTTCATTCTCGAAGTTACATGGAGAGACAGAAGCGGAAAAACAATAGAAGATAAGGAAACGGATATAGTTTATTTGTCGGCAAAGAGAACAGAATAAAAAGAAAACAGAAAAGCATAAATGGATTATAGATAGCATTATAAGACTAAGGCTGTTGATAAAAGAGAGATATAATTAATTCTGAAGAAAGGAGCCGGGAAAATGAGTAATAGAATATTAAAATTTCTAAAGAGACAATGGCTCCTTGTGTGGATAGTTGCTGTTTCTGTATTGATAGCAGGGAGCATCATAGCCTATGCAGAATTTCCATCTGCGCTTACAACAATGAAAAGAGTAGTTGCATCTATTTCAGATTACGGAAGCAAGTTCTCTTCAAATGTTCTGATAGAAAATGGTGACAAAACCTACGTTCCCTCTTATAAGGATGAGCTTGCGGATGCTGAAAAACAGACATCCACATATGATGT
>CACYCJ010000261.1 GCA_902772925.1 uncultured Lachnospiraceae bacterium | reverse complement strand
AGCAAATGAGGCGGAGCGGCTTCAGAGTGTGCTTACCGAACTGACAGGTAAAAATGAAGCTCTTGAAGCAGAGATAAATAAAAGTGTAGATTATGACGCCATAAAGGATACTGCAATGAATGAATACGGTATGGTTTATCCGGGAGATGGTCAGATAATCACATATAATGCCGATGGTGAAGGATATATAAAGCAGTATAAGGATATTGATTAAGGAAGCTCTGATAAAAGAAAAAGCTGATTAAAACCGGAAGAGTTACGACGGTTTCGGAATATTTGCATAATCAATCTGAGGAGCATATGAATATGGATTGAATCGGGTTTCCGCACCACGGTAATGAGGTATAAATGAAAAAAAAAAAAAAAAAAAGAGTAAATAAAAGCAAGCTGATGAGAAGGCGTATGTCGAGAAGATCGCATGCGTTCTTTTTGGCGTTTTTAGCCGGATCTGCCGTGTTGCTCGGAAGTGTGATTGTTACGGTGGCTGCGCATGGCGAGGATTATTCAAAGAAGGTTTTAAGTCAGCAGTCGTCGGCGGATGATACCGGAGCCGGAAAGCGCGGAGCTATCACGGACAGAAACGGAACGGTTCTCGCCTACAGCAACAGGGTTTATACGCTTATATTAGACCCGCATGTTCTAAGCATAAGCTCTGAGGAAGTCAGAGATGAAACTGCCGATGCATTAAAAAGATATTTCGATATTGATACTTCAGAAGTGAGAGATAAGATCGAAAATAAACCGGACAGCCGTTATGAGCGCATGCTTAAAGAGATTCCTGCCGAAAAGTATGATGCCTATATGCAAGAGAAGCAGGAGCGTGATAATGACAATAAAAGGGTAAGCTTTAACGGAGTCTGGTTTGAAGAGGGGTATATAAGATCGTATCCTTTTAATAATCTTGCCGCTGATGTTATAGGCTTTGCTACTGAAGCCAATGGCGGAGAGATGGGACTTGAGAAACAGTATGATGATGTCTTGAGCGGCATCGAAGGTCTCGATCTTTCATATATAGGCGAGGGCGTAGAATCGCAGAACAGTACTTATGAAGCTTCTGACGGATTTAATGTCGTAAGCACCATCGATTACGGTGTGCAAAGCATTCTTGAAAAAAAGTTGCTTAAGTATAACACAAATAAGCAGTCTGCTAATACAGCCGCTATAGTTTATGACCCTAACAGCGGAGAAATACTGGGGATGGCAAGCTGGCCGTTCTTTGACTTAAATGATCCAAGGAATGAAGAAGCGGTTGAAATGTTAAGCGCTGATGAAACAGAGGATATGGATGATGCACAAAAGCTTTATCAGCTTTGGAATAATTTCTGTGTATCAAGGTCATATGAACCGGGTTCTACATTCAAATCAATAACCGTTGCATCGGCACTTGAAGAGGGAAAGACTTACGACGGCCAGGAATTTTATTGTAAGGGATATAAAGAGGTTGAGAATTATAATATGCGCTGCTGGATGAATTACGCGGGCGGCCACGGAACTCTTGATCTTGAAGAAGCTCTCGGTGATTCCTGCAACGTTGCACTTATGGATATTGGTTTTGAACTCGGAGCAGAGCGCATGGTGGAAAACCAGTACGCATTCGGCTTCGGAACCAGAACGGGAGTTGACCTCCCGGATGAAACAAGAGGTGTGCTCAAGGATCCGGCAGCTATGGCGGAGTCTGACATCGCTTCAAATTCGTTCGGTCAAAACCTTGAGGTAAATATGGTTCAGATGGTTGCAGCCTACGGTGCCCTTGTAAACGGAGGAAATTATTATCAGCCGCATATTGTAAAGTCGATTACCGACAGCGAGGGTAAAACCGTAAAGGCTATAAACCCTACAGTTGTAAGGAAGCCGGTTACCAAAGAAACATCTGAGCACATAAAACAATATCTAAAGGCGGGCGTTGAGGAATACGCCGTGCAGTATTCCAAGGTGGAAGGCTACTCTATGGGCGGAAAAACAGCTACTGCCCAGAAGCATCCGAGAGATAAAAAAGAATGGCTTGTATCGGTGATGTCCTTTGCTCCGGCCGAGAATCCGGATTTTATACTTTACGTAGTTATAGATGAGCCTGAAGGCACAACAGGCGGCGATGGTGACGGTATGGATGCCCAGACGCTTACTAAGGATATAATGACCGACCTTCTTCCGGTTATGGGTGTTAAAGCGACGGAGTCTGTTGAAGGAGAGGAAACGGAAGGGGACACCGGAGAAGCTTATTACGATACGTATGAAAGTAATGACTTTACGGAAACATCCTACGAGACTTATGAAAGCGATGAGGCTT
>CACYCJ010000260.1 GCA_902772925.1 uncultured Lachnospiraceae bacterium | reverse complement strand
TGGTGTAGGATTCCAGACACAAGAATTATTTGGAGTCAGAATGGATTTTACTGATAACAGTATTGCAATTCCTATTCATGATTATTCAGGCAGATTAGTAGGATGCAAGAACAGAAGTAATGATCCACTTTGTCCGTCAGATTATAGATTTTATGCTTCACTTCCATATCCTAAAAATAATATAGTGTATGGGTATACAACGAACTATCATTCCATAGTATCTAAGAATACTATAGTAGTGCTAGAAGCTGAAAAATCAGTAATGCAGATGCATAGTTTTGGTAGTCCTATCGGCTCAGCAATAGGTGGACATTGTCTCAGTAATACACAATGTCGGTACATTAAAAGCTTTGGAGCAAAGAATATTATACTTGCTTATGATGAAGGTGTTGATGAAGAGTGTATAAGATATGAAGCCGAAAAGCTTAAGGTTGATAATCAGATAATGAAAAATAATGTTTATTATCTTTTTGATAAGCATAATTATTATCTGAATAAGGGATCTAAAGATAGTCCTTCGGATCATGGTAGATATGTGTTTGAACAAATGGTGAAAAACTGTATGGTGAAAGTGTAGGTTAACATGGAAAAAGACAAATATGCAAATTATAAGATAGTTGATTTAGATATTAAGGGCAACACTGTAAGATATTATCTATCAAACGACGATCAAAAAATCAAAGAGTCTTGGGGTGACGACTGGGATGATAGACCATATGAACATAATGCCGGATGTGTATATACGAGATATGTGGATGTGGTTGTCGATGTGTTTTATCCCTACGATATGATAGTGACAGAGCCCAGTGATGATTGGCATTATGATTGCAACTCTCCTTTCTGTAAAGAAGACTTTAAAAAGCGTAAAGCTCCTAGAGTATGTATCTTATATCCGGCACAGCCTTGGGAAAGAGAATGTTATTCGCAAGTAATGGGCGATGAAAATATAAATAGAATTTACTACGGGGATACGTTGGAAAAGGCACTTAAGGATTCTGTATATTATATGGAGGTGGAATTGGATGATACATATTGATGGTAAGGAAATTAGTATATGCGAGGAAGGTTATGCGAGTTTAATATTTGCTTACGCTCTAAGAATTAGAGAAGATTATGAGGCTGCAGTAGCAAGAAAAAATATTAAAAAGATGACAGAGATTGAAAAACATGTACTGTCAGGTAAGTTTTGGGGAGAAATAATTGGAATATCATCTGCAGCAATGGTAGCTAATCTACGTGATTGTTATGATCATAACAGATTTTTAGTAACAAGAGATAAGAATACTTTACTGCCCATAGCAGTTACGGAGATATAAAATGGAAAGAGCAAAAGAAGATAGGTTAGAGAAATTAAGAGAACAGGGTAAAAATATTTACTCCATATCAAGACTTAACAGCCTTAGTCAATGCCCTTATTCCGCATATATTACATATGTGTTGGGTAATAGAGGCGATAGTAATGTATGGGCTGCGCTTGGATCTATAATGCACGATACACTCCAGTATATTATAGACGAGGGGATATCAACACAGGCACTAACAGCTGGCTTGCTTACAAACAAACTTAATGATGGCATAGATAACATGGAAATCAGTGGTATTGATTTTCCAAAAGATAGAAATGGTGGTAGTGCTATTCGTGATAATTGGATAGCCAATATGACAGGGTTCTGCGATCACTTCAAAGCTCCAACCGGTAATTTTAAAACAGAGCAATTGGTCATCTATAAGGTATCTGATGATGATTATGTTCAGGGGTATATAGATTTACTCAAGATCAACGAAGACGGAACAGTAAGTGTTTACGACTGGAAGACCAGCTCGCAGTTCGTTGGTGACCATCTTATTGAGGCCGGCAGACAATTAGTCCTTTATGCTCAGGCACTTGAACAAGAAGGTTACAAAGTTAATCAGCTTGCATGGGTAATGTTAAAGTATTGTGTAGTTTCATGGAAACAGAAGAATGGTAAGATCAAGGAGAAGATTTGTGAGTGGCGTAACTATGTAGCACAGATTCGTCCATACCTTCTCAAACCCCCTGTAGCGGTCGATATCGATGAGTTTGAGCTTGATGAGTTAGTTGGTAAGGCCGTAGAGAATAATACGCTGGATGGGCTTCCTAAGGAGTTAAGGGAGCAGTTTGAAGTTAAGCAATATGTTAGATACTATGATTACAATCAGGAAGTGATAGATGAAACACTTAACTATGTA
>CACYCJ010000259.1 GCA_902772925.1 uncultured Lachnospiraceae bacterium | reverse complement strand
GGAAGCTTTTCTTTGGCGACTGTTTTTACAGCTCTGACTGCAACCCTTTTCCCGTCAAGCACAACGGAACTGGATAATCTTTCAACATTTCTTTATCAGTCAATGGGCTATATCCCTACTATACTTGTTATTGCCGTAATGCCCGCAATCTGCGAGGAAGCAATCCACAGAGGCGCGATACTGAGCAATTTCAGAAGCATGAAAAGGGACTGGCTTATAGTTCTTATAATGGCACTCTTCTTCGGAATAAACCATATGTCGGTGCTTCGTTTTCCTGCTACCGCCATACTCGGTGCAACGCTCAGCTATGTCGTTGTGAAAAAGAACAACATTCTGCTTTCCATGATGCTGCATTTCTTCAATAACTTTATATCCGCATCAGTCGGATACTTTTCAACCAAGCTCACAGGAGGTATTGCAACTTCTACTGTTGATTTTTCATCTCTTGTAGGAACTTATATGATCTTTGCATTTGCGGCACCTCTTTTTCTCGTTTTGGGATCGATGCTGCTCGTACCCGAGGAGCATAAAAAGATGCGTTTCCTGGTTGCCGGAATCATCTCCGCAGTGATGCTGATAACCGGTGCGATCCTGACCGTTACGACTACAATGAACAATATGATCGTGAATTCATCGGTCAGCTACGAAGTTACCGAAGATGCTTCGGCAGCATCAATATCGGAATTTGACATTGATAAAGAAAGAACTGCCACCGTAGTGGCAATGGTCAATAATGCGGAAGGCGACTATAATATCCGGATTGACGGTGACAAGGGAAGCAACATCATAAATGCGCCCGTTCCCACCGGCGGCTTCCGCATGATAACCTATAATGTAGAGCTACAGCCGGACCATTATTATGTTACCCTAATCCCGGGTGACAACTCCGTCGGAGAAAAACCTGTGATTCAGATCGTGATACGGTAAAAACATCCCGTTTTTACACTTCATAGTCCATGCATACCCTCAGCTTGGTATTCGGTCTTACTACTCCGTCGGCCACAGCCACATGTGCAGGATGAACGGCATAGCCCTTAAGTGATGCTTCATCCTCAAATAAAGAGTCAAGCATAACATCGGCATTTGAAGACTCGAGATATTCCGTCTGTACATGAATTTGAATGAGTCCGGGAATCTGTCCTGCAAGTCCTTCGAGACCGGCCTTGATATCAGCTTTTACCTTTAGCTTTTCATCTTGTGAAAGCTCATCTTTCAGCTGCCATAGTATAATGTGTTTAACCATTTTTTTATTCCTCCTACCTAATTCGCTCTTTTCCTGTAATCCTCCCGGATTTCGTCAAGGCATTCACTTTTGTCAAACATTGCTTCCATTTCCTCTGCCGAACTGCATTTTCTTGCACTCGAAACCATTTTTGACATTACAGAATAGTTGAGTGCGGTACCAACGCTGTCGCATTCATATCTTACCGCGCGGCTCGCTGATACGCCGAATCTTCCGGCAACCTCTATTGCATCAATATTTGCGCCGAGGAAAATGAATTCCCAATGATATTTGTTCTTCTGATGCTCCACCATTTTCTTAATCTTCTTATAATCGTACCTCTGACTTGCATTTTCCATACCATCAGTCGTGATTATAAAAAGTGTCTTTTCGGGAACATCCTCGTCCCGTGCGTACTTGTGCACATTTCCGATGTGATGGATTGCGCCGCCGATTGCATCAAGCAATGCCGTACAGCCTCTTACATAATACTGCCTGTCGTTCATCGGCTCAACCTTGCCTATCGGAATCCTGTCATATAAAACCTCAGTCTTATCATCGAAGAGTATTGTGGAGATCAATGCTTCTCCCTCTTCCTTCTGCTGTTTTTCGATCATCGCATTGAAGCCGCCTATCGTATCGGCCTCAAGCCCTCTCATCGATCCGCTCCTGTCAAGAATAAAAACTATTTCCGTTAATCCTTTACGCATAATGAATTCCTCCTTTTTCTTTGCGACCCTTACGGGCATCTTTATTTGTTGAACCCATTATACGATATTAATTTTTTAAACCGGTCTCCCGGCAAGCGACCTTTGTAAAATGAAAAAAATGTTATGAAATGATACACCGCTCGCCATGCTCTTCCAGCTGAATATCAAGCTCTATCATATCATATATCTCATTTTCGATAAAATACGAAAAAATAATATCTGTCTTATCACAGGGCGACAGAGCGTATCCTGCCCTTGCCAGAAGATCCTTCGTCTCATCAAGATTAAGCTTAGCCCCTACGCAGAGGCAAAGCGCCGTCAGCTTGTTAGGGTGATAATGCGAATCATTTTTCAGCTTTGAAAAGGTTTTTTTATCGACTATAGCGCGCTTATAGACATCAACACTGTCCATTTCTTTTTCTTCTATAAGATACAGAAGGTACTCGGAAAATGTGTCCGAGAGATGCCTCAGACGCTCTTCGAGCTTGGAATCATGAGCTTCCTCGAAAGCTTCGATACTTTCACAAAAGCAATTTCTTTCTGCCTTTCCCAGGTGCATTGCCTCAAAACGATTTGCGAGAATCCCCCTAATCTCAGTCTCTTCTTCGTACCTTCTGTCGATATACTCTTCGAGATCCGGGTATATACTTCTTCCGAGCATTGTTGCCTTTTCATCAAATACAACAATGTAGATCTGCATTCTGTTTTGAAGTAAAAATGCATTTATCTCATCAACCGCGATGCGCATTCCTTCTTCCTTCGGATAGCCGTAGCTTCCCGTTGCGATAAGAGGAAATGCAACAGACCTTATCGCATTTTTCCTGGCCAGCTCCAAACTTCTCCTGTAGCACAGGCGCAGTTTTTCTTCCTCCCCCTGATTGCCATCCTTGTAAAGCGGGCTCACAGCATGAATTATATACTTTGCCTTAAGTCCGAAACCCGGAGTGATGAAAACCTCACCCTCGGGAACGACTCCGACCTTTTCTTTTCTGTACGCAAAAAGCTCTTCAAAACCGGCCGCATCATAAACAGCCTTATCGCAGCCCGGGCCGACGGCAACCTGCTCATTTGCGGTATTGACTATCGCCTGCGTATGCATTTTGGTAATATCATTACGAACAATCTTAAGCGGCATATTCACTCCTTTTTGTGACTTGGGACGGTTCTCTGTCACATTTTCAAAATTCCGACGATCCATTCGGGGTCGGGAGAATCCATTGTCTTATCGATTGACATTTCTTCCATGATGCCCTGCACCGAAGCCCAGAAGCACCTTGACATTAGCATGGCGTCTCCCGAACGAAAGACACCGCTCCTTTGACCCGCTCTTATGAGCTCAGCGGTGGATGAAACCGTGTCGACTGACAGCGCTTCATTTCGTACTTCCTCGGGCATTCCGCTGCGTCTTGCCTGTCCCATAAGTACAAACATATTAAACACCCATGGCTGCTCCTTTGCGTAAGAAAAAAGCTGTCTCAGAAATTCTGTAAGATAAATGTCGGGTGGCACATTCGGCGCAGTCTTGAGTATTTTTTTCTTCTTTCTTCCTTCTGTTCTTTTCTTGTCATATTTCAATACTCCGTTTTTCATTCCTAAGTATCCTCTGGATTGCAAATTTTCCGCCGGCTGCGGCAACGGGAAGTCCACCGGGGGAATTTGTCCACTGTCCTGCCACATAAAGGTTGTTGATTCCCTTCAGCCTGCCCTTCATTTTTATCTGTTTACCGGCAGGTGTAGTAATAAAGCTCATGTAGCTTCCGTGATACGCATTACAATACCTTTCATATGTAAGCGGTGTCCAGGAATCAAGGAACTCCATATGCCTGTTGCATTCTTCCCCTCAACTACAATTTTCTCTACCGCACTATTATAACAGATTTTTCCGCCGAGTTCCTTAAATCTTTTGCTGATAAGCTCCTTCTCGGTCCTCTGAAGATCATTCCATAAAGTCACGCTCTTTCCTTTGTATGTAGATGTGTAAAATGCGTCTATCTTCGCATATTCGGTATCGTCGCTAAGCGCACCGGTCGTCTTCCATACATCATACATTTCAGTACCTTTTTTTGTTCCGGTCAGCCAGTGAATGCAGTTATCGATATGAACCCCCCCACACATGTCAAGCATTTTTGTGACATATTTTCACCTTTTTAAAAAAGTGGCGGTATGCTATAATGAAAACTAAGACAGAGGACGGTTCTATGTCATAAAATGAGGTAACGGAATATGAGTAAAGAGACGAGTCAGAAGATCAAGCTTATTTTCGGCGCTATAAGCGTCACGGCATGTATTTTTTGTTTTGTGTCTTTTTTTTATATTTCGAAAAAACATATCAAGTCTTCGGATTCTTATACGATCGACAGCACCTTCGATGTCACCGTTAATGATACGCATTATGACGATATCACTCTTGAGGGATACAAGTTTCCGGCACTAAAAAAAGGTGACCGTGTCACCTACTCTTTTACTCTGCCTGAAAAACACATTCATGATGCTATCCTGTGGCTTTATGTGGATCATAGTGCCACCAGGGTTTTTATTGATGACGAGCTTGCCTATGAACTCGGCTCACCCGAAAGCAAAATGATCGGATACGGTTTTATTACCGTCGACCTGCCGGATGATTACCCCGGCAAATGTGTCCGCGTCGAAATGTATACCATAGAAAGCGAAAGCAGGACAAACCTTGATACACCTGTCATCTACAATTACGAAACCTTCATCAGAAATTACATTGCAAAGAACAGCTTTTATCTCGTGATCGACATAGCGATCATCGTACTTTGTCTTACAATAATGCTTATTTCGATCACATTTTCGAAGATAATGCCCTCTCTCCTGAATCTTACATTCCTCAGCATCGCATTTTTCTTTATGGGCGTCTGGGAAATGTGCAGCTACAATCTCATCTTTCTCTTCGCGAAAAACCTCATAGTTCGAGGCTATCTTGAATATATGTCGCTTTACATCGGTCCGTTTTTCCTGTCCCTCTATTTTTATATCGATTTTTTCAAACCCGCCGGCAAGGTTGTCAAAAACATTTACCGAGGCGTAGT
>CACYCJ010000258.1 GCA_902772925.1 uncultured Lachnospiraceae bacterium | reverse complement strand
CAATGATTATTTTAAGTTAATCTGGAGAAGCAAAAACAATGTCAGCCGTTACTTCAATCAAGCTTTTTATATCTATTATGAAGTCCAATGTATGAATAGAAAGAATCGTTATAGAATATCGCCTATAGGCTATTCTGAAGCGATAAAGATTCTGAGGCATATAAATCATTATATAGGTAGAGATTATATAGTGAAGAGCGATACACACGAGGTGGTTGATTCTCTTTCAATAGATTTTGGGGAGAACGGTGTGTTTTGAAATATGGACCAATTGTCATATTATGCGAATAACTGACGAGGTCCCTGAAAATTGGTGAGATTTACAAGACAAGGTCTGTAAGTACCTTAATCAGGCAGGTTATCATGCTGAGACTGTTAAAACCATTCATTTGGCTAGTGACATTTGATAAGAATAAAGTGGATTTGGAGGTGGTCGACTTCACAAGAGTCAATCATCGGAATTTGTCGAAGCACCGATTGGTGGAACACAACATGTTGTCGTGGATTAAGCAACAGAGTAAGCTTATAAGGAGGGGGGCGATGACATTGCGACATATAGAGATAGGAGAGGTCGGTGCATCGGCCTTTTTTTGTTGTATTCTACAGCAAAATTTGGCAGTTAAATGAAAATTGTGTAATTTTGGCCCCTGAAATGATAAAAGAGGTGTGGAGATTGAAGAATTGATAAGGGCGATACCGACGACGAGGTACCAGGGGAGTAAACGGAAGATACTGCCTTGGTTGTATGAATGCATGAAGGGGTATGAGTTTCATACGGTGCTGGATGCATTCGGGGGGAGCGGTATGGTAAGTTGCCTGCTGAAACGGATGGGGAAGCGGGTGACGTATAATGACGTGTTCCGGTTTAACCAGATGATCGGGGAGTCGATTGTGGAGAATAACAGCACGCGGCTAACGGAGGGGGATGTTGATTTTTTGATGACGGGCGAGGGTGACGGAAGGTCATTTATCGCTGAGAACTTCACTGGGATATACTATCTGGATGAGGAGAACTTGTGGCTGGACCGCGTGATCGGAAATATCGAGCGGTTGGGCGAGAAGTATGAGGGTCGGAGGCTGAAACATAAGAAAGCGATTGCGTATAATGCGTTGTTTCAGGCTTGTTTGGCAAAACGTCCATATAACTTGTTTCACAGGAGAAATCTGGAGATGCGGACGCGGGATGTGGCGCGTGGATTCGGGAATAAAACGACGTGGGACAAACCGTTTGAGGCTCATTTCAGGGCATTTGTGAGGGAGATTAACGGGGCGGTGTATAGTTCGCCGGGTTGCAGGGCTATCTGTGAGGACGTGTTTAACATTAGGACGGGGCATTATGACCTGGTGTATCTGGATCCGCCGTATCTGAAGCGAGCTGGCGAGGGGAATGAGAGTTCGAACTACTTGAAGTGTTATCATTTCTTGGAGGGCATCGCGCGGTATGACGAGTGGGCGACGTTGATAGACCAGGAGACGCTGACGAAGAGGATCGGGGCGACGCAGGTGCCGAACCAGTTTAAGGCTGCGAGGGCGTTGGAGGTGTTTGAACGGCTGATCAGGAAGTTCAGAGAGAGTATCATCGTGCTGTCGTACAGGTATGGCGGGACACCGACGATCGATGAATTGTCGGAGATGATGCGGAGGTATAAGACGCATCTGGATGTGTATGACCGGCACTATAAGTATGCGCTGAATAAACAGAATGGGGATGCGGCTCTTAATAGGGAGTATCTGTTGATTGGATGGTGAAAATCTATCACCGGGGCCAGGCCCTACTGATAGGTTTTTCATTCCATAAAGAGACACCTTTTGTTTTCTTCGCTGATATTATCAACTGAGAAGTTCAGACATATAAATCAATAACAATAGACAGGGACCAGCCAATCAGCTGGTTCTTGTCGTTTCATTTGGAGTCGAGGAAGGCATGAAGCTTAGGGTGATTTTATTCGCATTTTCTTTGGTGGATTCGGATATTATCAGATGATTCTAACTGATTTTTATTTTTTTAGCTTTTATTATTTGGAAGTGAAGGATAAAAATAATATCTTTGCCAGTGATAGTAGTTAATAATACGGATCTAAAACAAGATATTATGTGGAAAGATAAATATTTTTGTGAGAAAAGATTTCGAGATTCAAGTGCAGACAAAGAGCGGAAAGAAAAGAAAGGATTAAAGAAAGACGATCCCCGTTTGGCATGTGAGAGTGATTTCGGCCGGGTCGTTTTTAGCTCATCTTGCAGAAGGCTTCATGATAAAACTCAAGTGTTCCCTCTAACGAATGATGATAATTTACATAGTCGGCTTACACATTCGATGGAGGTAATGAATGTTGGTCTGTCTTTTGCTCTGCGATTATCCAAAAACGATGAATTTCTAAAACGTAGTGGTTTCGAAGAATCAGATGCGTATAGGTATTTATCTGCAATATTAAAGACCTCAGGACTTGTACATGATATTGGCAATCCTCCATTTGGACATTTTGGCGAGGAATCAATAAGAACGTATTTTTATAACCTTTTTGAAAGTATAGAGCAGGAACTGGAAACTGACAAAAACCAAACCGTAAAGTTGTATCATAATGCTATACTTAATCATGTTATTCGTGATAAAAAGGGGAAAGTGTTAGATATTGATGAACGAAAAAAGAGGATAGATAGTCTTCGAGATTTCTTGAAGTCTGATGCTCGTTTGGACTATACTCAATTTGACGGAAACGCTCAGGGTTTCAGAGTACTGACAAAGTTACAGTTTTTGGATGATTTATGTGGGTTGAATCTTACTTATGCCACCCTGGCAGCAACCCTAAAGTACCCTAATGTTGGCAAAAAAGAAGAAAAACCTGTACATAAGCATAAACATGGCGTTTTCACAACAGAAAAGCCTTACTTAATTGAAATTGCCAAAGAGTGCGGCATGGAAAAGGAAGGTACGTATATAAGGCATCCTTTAACATATTTGATGGAAGCAGCTGATTCGATCTGTTATTTGACAATGGATGTAGAGGATGGTTGCAGTAAACGATCCTGGTTAAGTTTTAAAGCTATTCAAAATGAGTTCAGTGCTATTGTTGGTGAAGATAGAAAGTTCTTAACTTTCTTAGATGAGAAGAAAATAGATTACACAGGCCAGTATTTTAAGAAAGCAGTTGTGGATATGAGGACTTGCCTTCTTGCGTATTTTATAGATAAAACGATAACTAATTTTTTGAAGAACTTAGATAAAATTGAAGAAGGCCTATATACGGGGCAAGATCCCAAGAATGAGGGAGAGCTAGTTTATGATGATTCTTTGAAAGTTGGACAACATATGATGAATGTGACAAAGAAATATGTTTTGAGTCAGCGTGAGATACATTCTTTGGAAATTGCCGGTGATGCTATCATAAAAGGTATTATGGATTGTCTTATTGGCTTACTTTTTAGTAATCGGGAACCTTACAGGAATAGAGGCAAGAATTTTATTTCTCGTTCAATCTTCTTGACTACATTGCAGGAGTATTTTGTGGATCAAGAAGTTAATAAAGAGAAAGATCCTGAAAGTCAGTCGAAGAAATATTTTGATGAGATAAAAAATCCTACAGTAAAAGCAGAAGATAAGTATGACGATTTTGATGTTTATGACTTTAGTGTAGAGGAAAGGTTAAGAATTATCCGTGACTTTGTGGCTTGTATGACAGACAAATTTGCCTTGAACTTTTATCAAAAACTGAGTGGACAAAAGGTATAATAATTATAAGAGTCTTATCGTCGAACGCGAAGCTGAATTCGGTGATTATATTGTGTCGAAATTGAATTTCGATGCTAGGAAGCTTTTGATGGAGGTGTCTAAGCAAACACCTGTGTACGTGTTTAGTGGAGCTATTCGTGATTTCCTTTTGGGCTATCGTGAACTGCGAGATTTGGATATGGTCATCAAAAATATTAGTAAGATAGATATTCCTTTGTCTATTTTAGGAAGATGCCAGATAAGGAAAAACTCTTTTGGAGGATATAAGATCCATTCCGGAAATTTGACTATAGATGTGTGGGATTTGAATAATACATGGGGGATTCAAAAAGAAAATAAGAAAGGGAATATCCTTTCATTAATAAATTCTGCTTTTTTTAATTTTTCTGCTATTGTCTATGATTATCGACGTAAGAAATTTATATATAAAGAGGAATTCCTTAGATTCTTAGAAAATAAAACTTTGGAAGTGGTTTACGAAAAGAATCCCAATCAGGGTTTATGT
>CACYCJ010000257.1 GCA_902772925.1 uncultured Lachnospiraceae bacterium | reverse complement strand
CAGATCGATACGGCAGCAAGCGGTGCGGAAGCATTAAAGAAGACTCTCGACAATGCTTATGACATGATATTTATGGATCATCTGATGCCCGAGATGGATGGCGTTCAGTGTTATAATGCGATAAGGGAACAGGAGGGCGGAAGCAGCAGAAATGTTCCGATCGTAGTACTTACCGCGAATGCGGGCGAGGAAAACAGGGCTCTCTATGCAAGGACCGGTTTCAACGGATATATTGTAAAGCCGGTAACGGGAAAACAGCTTGAGGCGGAGGTCGTAAGGCAGCTTCCCTCTGACAAGGTCATACTTTTTGACGAGGCTGTGGAGGATGACGAAGAGGATAAGGCATGGGTTAATGATAAATATCAGAAGAGGAAGGTTGTAATAACCACGGAAAGTACGGCGGATCTGCCCGAAGCTCTTCTCTTAAAATACGGCATTCCCGTATTTTATCGAAGCATCAGAACCGACAGAGGTGTTTTCAAGGAGGGTACCGAGATCGATACGACCGGTCTCATCAGGTATCTGGATAATAAAGAGCATACCGCATTTCCCGTTGATCCCACTCCGGCGCAGTATGAGGATTTCTTTGCCGAGCAGCTTACGAAGGCAAATAATATCATACATATCACGATCAGCAGCGGCATCAGCGACAGCGCATACAAGGCAGCCTACGATGCAGCGGCTTCATTTGATAATGTGACTGTCATAGACAGTAAGCAGCTTTCCTGCGGACAGGGGATCATTGCCCTTATCGCAGCCAGAATGGCTGAGGCGGGAATGGGTATAGATGAGATAGTTCCGAGGCTTGATAAATACTACAGCCGTATACGGGCAAGCTTTATGATGGAAAGTATGGAATATCTGGCCAGGATGGACCGGATGAGTGTAAGTACCGCAAATCTGTTCAAGGCTCTTATGCTCCGACCCATAAATGTGGTTAAGGAGGGCAAGGGAGCTCCCAAGGGCTTTGTTTTCGGCTCCAAGGACAGAGTCTGGACGAAATATGTAAGAAAAGCCTTTTCAGGGGTAAATGCAGACAGCACCATCCTCTTTGTAAACTATGTGGGACTTACCGGTAAGGACATGGAGTGGATAAAAAACGAGATAGAAAAATACAAGCATTTCGACAAAGTGATATTTATGCAGGTCAGTCCGTCTGTAGCTCTAAGCTGCGGCCCCGGCGCATTCGGAATGGCCTTTGTAGAAGCCGAATAAGAAATAAAATACCCTGTCATTACTTGACAATGCATCGTCAGATGAATATAGTACATATCGTATGAAAATGGTACGGTGACGGGTACAGTGTCACATAAAGGAGAAAAAATATGGGTTTTGAAAGAGTAGAGTATTATTTCGGGGAGATTTCCAAGATTCCCAGAGGTTCGGGAAATGAAAAAGGAATCAGTGATTATCTGGTAGGATTTGCAAAGGAGCATGGCCTGGAGTGCTACCGGGATGAGATTTATAATGTGATCATCATCAAGGAAGCGTCAAAGGGCTGTGAGGGGAGTGAACCCGTCATCCTGCAGGGGCACATTGATATGGTCTGCCAGAAAACATTGGAGTCCGAGCACGACTTTACAAAGGATCCGATCACTCTTTTGATAGACGGAGACTTCCTTCATGCTGACGGGACAACACTCGGAGGTGACGATGGAATAGCCGTTGCATATATGCTTTCCATACTTGAAAATGATGAGCTTCAGATACCGAGGATCGAATGTGTCTTCACGGTTTCCGAGGAAGTGGGAATGGATGGTGCGATAGCTCTTGATGTTTCGCCGCTGAAAGGAAAAAGACTTATAAATATCGATTCCGAGGAGGAAGGCGAATTTATCGCGGGCTGTGCAGGAGGTGCGGTAAGTAATCCGGTCATTCCCGTAAAGACAGAAGAACGTACTGTTACTTCGGCTGATACTGCGATAAGGCTTTCAGTTTCGGGACTTCTGGGCGGTCATTCGGGAATGGAGATTGATAAGGGCAGAGCAAATGCAATCTGTAAGCTGGCTGAGATACTGCTTGCATGTAATAATGCCGGTGCCGATTTTCATATCGTAAGTCTGTCCGGCGGAGGAAGGGATAATGCCATTCCGTTTTATGCCGAGGCGGTACTCATTACAAATGAGCCCGAAAGGCTCGAAGAGACTGCCTTAAGCTTACTTACTGATGCAAAGAAGGAATTTGCCGAGACAGATCCGGACATACTCTATAAGGCAGAGCCGCTTGATATTAAAGAGCTTCTTACAGGTGATAAATGTGATGTGTATACACAGGAAACCGCGGGATTATTCATAAAGCTTATGAATGCACTTCCGAATGGTATTCTGAAGATGTCCGAGGATCTTGAAAATATAGTAGAAACTTCGCTTAACTGGGGAATCCTCGCAAGTGACAAGGAGAAGATAAGCCTTTCCGCAGGTCTTCGAAGCATGATAGATAATGAGGTTGACAAACTGATAAAGAAGATAGAAGATATTGCTTCGGAATACAAAGCTACGGCTTCAGTCAGCGGAAGGTATCAGGCATGGCAGTATTCGAAGCATTCACCCCTTCGTGAGAAGATGATTGAAATCTATGATAAAACTCATGAAGATAAGGCTAAAGTCGTGGTTATACATGCAGGAGTGGAATGCGGAACCATCGCGGCAAAGATACCCGGACTTGATGCAGTCTCATTCGGTCCGAATATGTACGATGTTCATACCGTAAATGAGCGTCTTTCCATAAGCAGCGCCATGAGATCATACGATTTTCTTCTTGAGGTGCTTAAGGAAATATAGGCACCGAAAAACAATTCATTACAACATAGATTAAAGGAACAGTTTAAAAAATGGGCAAGGATAATTCACAAAAGGGTGAATCGGTAGCCAAATCGGCCAGCATACTTGTTATCACCACACTGATATCCAGTGTTTTGGGGTATGTCAGAAATATAGTCATTACGAGTAAATTCGGAGCGGGTGTGGAAAGCGATGCTTACTATGCTGCATTCACAATACCCGATCTTATATATACGACTCTTGTAGGCGGGGGCCTTTCCTCCGCCTTTATTCCCGTATTCAGCGGGTATCTGGCTAAGAAGGAAGAAAAATACGGAATGAAGATGGCAAATACCATTGTAACGCTTGTAGCTGCATTTGCGGCCCTGCTTTGCATGCTCGGTGTAATCTTCGCTCCGTACCTTGTAAGGCTTTTGGTACAGTTCGAGGGTGAAAGCTATAATCTTACCGTTAAACTCACAAGGATAATGTTTGCCCAGTCCTTCTTTATGTGCCTGACCGGTATTTCCCAAGGGATTTTGCAGTCCTACAAAAGGTTCTCGTCACCCGCGATAGGAGCGGTATTTTATAACATTACGATAATTGCCGGCGGTATATTTTTATCATCGGTATTTCATCTCGGTGTTGCGGGCTTTTCGATAGCGGTCGTTATCGGTGCCATCATCAATTTCGGAATTCAGGTTCCGAATATGTATAAGACCGGTTTCAGATATTCGCCTGCCCTTGATTTTAAAAATGACGGCGTGCGGCAGTTCTTCAGACTGCTCGGACCCGTGCTGATAGGAACCTCCGTAATGGAGATCAATCTCATGGTAAATCAGTATTTCGCTTCGGGTATCGGGTCAAGTGTCATTACCCTTATGAAGCAGTCTCAGACCATAATGCTGCTTCCCGTGAGAATATTCGGCGCATCGATCGCACTGTCTATTTTCCCCACACTTTCAGGTTACTACGCTACGGGGCATATGGATAATTATGTGAAGGATTTTTCAAAATGTCTTCGTACCGTGCTTTTCATAGTTATCCCGATCATAGGAATGTTTATTACACTCCGTGTTCCGCTTGTCAGAGCAATGTACAGGCAGGGAAGCTTCACGGAGGAGATGGTTCAGGATATGGCATATCTCCTTATGTTCTACAGCGTGGGAATAGTCGCTTACTCCGTAAGAGAGGTTATGATCAGAGGCTTCTACGCCGTTAAGGATACAAAGACACCGGTGAAGATAAATGTCTTTATACTTTCACTTAACTGCGTGCTCAGTGCACTTTTCGTGAGGCCCCTCGGAGTTATCGGACTGGTATTTGCATATCTCATAGCCGGCTTCGTAAGTATGAGTCTGCTTACCTACTTCCTCAGAAAGAAGCTGGGCGGACTGCAGGGCAGAAAGGTCGTACAATCCGCAATTAAAATTATCATTTCGTCTGCTGTTATGATGGTGGTGCTTGTTGTATTCCGGATATCCATTGAGCATTTTGCGGATGTTACCAGCAAGCTTCAGCAGCTGATAGAGCTTATGCTGCTGGGAATCGTCGGAGTCGGAATCTATATGCTTATGTCATATCTTCTTAAGACGGAAGAAATGGAAAACGCTATCGATATGCTTAGATCGAAATTCGGCAGATTGTTGAAATTCAAAAAGAAAAGGCAGGAATCATGAAAGAGCTTTTATCTGAGTTAATAATATATAATGATCTGAAAAATGATCCGATCCTCGGTGCTGTAGCTGATGTGCTCGAGGCATCAAAGGAAGGTTCAAATAATACTCTTGAACTAAAGGGTAAGGTGAATGATATCACATCAATGCTCCTCGAAAAAGCAGCTGCCTTCGGAGCGGAAGGAAATCTTTGGAAAAATTATGTAGCATATCTTCTTGTATATACGGAAAACTTCTATTCATTTTCCTGTGAGGGAAGAGGAAGGCGGCAAGGAAGTATAGATTCTTTAGCGCTTTCTGATATGAAGACTATAAAGAAAATCCTTGATTATGATTTTTCGGCATTGGAGAATGCTCTTTCGGTAAAGAATTTTACGATTATTTCTTCATTTGCCGCCGTAAGAACTACTGACGACGCATTCGAGCAGACTATTTCGTATGAGCAGAATGTTTCGTCCGAGCATAGTGACTCATCCGGTCAGATAGTATCAAGGCTTGCGGATATGCTTTCGGAAGCTGCTGATGCAGAGGATATGCTTGAGGCGCTTACTTCATTTTATAAGAAGTACGGAGTAGGGGACTTCGGGCTTAACAGAGCATTCAGGATTTCCACGGGTGAAGAGAAAATAAGCTTTGTTCCGATTTCGGATATTGATGATATAAAGCTTTCGGATCTGGTGGGCTATGAGGTGCAGAAGCAGAAGCTTATCGAAAATACCGAAGCATTTATGAATGGAAAGCCTGCAAATAACTGCCTCCTTTTCGGAGATGCCGGAACCGGAAAATCCAGCTCCGTCAAGGCTCTCATAAATGAATATTATGATGAGGGACTCCGGATGATAGAGCTTTACAAGCATGAGATGAAGTCTCTGTCAAAGGTAATCTCAATCTTAAGAAACAGAAATTATAAATTCATTATCTACATGGATGATCTTTCCTTCGAGGATTTTGAGGTTGAATATAAATACCTTAAGGCAGTAATCGAGGGCGGCCTTGAGAAAAAAGCCGATAATGTGCTGATCTATGCCACATCAAACCGCAGGAACATTATCAAGGAAACTTGGAAGGATCTTGATGATCTTGATATGGACAAGCACAGCTCCGATACCATGCAGGAGAAGCTTTCTCTCGTAAGCCGTTTCGGAATCACCATCAGCTATATGAATCCTAACAAAAAACTGTATGATGAAATCGTGCTTTCCATAGCATCGAGGTATCCTGATATAAAACTGACAGAAGAAGAACTGCTGGAGCTTGCTCACAGGTGGGAAATTTCCCACGGCGGCTTTTCCGGAAGGACAGCAAGACAGTTTGTGGATCATATACTGGGAACAATGAACGAGTGATAAAATATGGAAGGAAAGCATCATGACAGTGGATCAGGTTATAAAGGATGCAGCAAATGCGGCGGCTGAGAAGGCTCTTTTGCAGGGAGAGTATAATAATAAAAAGAAAACTGTGATACGCATGTTAAAGCGTGGGGAATTTTCAGATGATTTGATCTGCGAGATGACCGGCGCCAGTGCGGATGAATTGGAGAATATAAAAAAAGAGATTTCATAAAATGACGCAGCGAGTTATTCAGAAAGAGCATTTACGATCACAGCAGTCGTGAATGTTCTTTTGCTTATAAGTAATTGCAGCCGGATTTATACGAGGAGGATCGAGGTGAAATACAGCGTTAATACATATAGACTATATCAGAGCGAGAAATATTTTGCTCATACGGTTCGTATTCATGTGAGAATGAAGGATGAAGTCGATATAGACGTGCTGGATAAAGCGGTTAACACAGCGATTAATCGATATCCTTACTTT
>CACYCJ010000256.1 GCA_902772925.1 uncultured Lachnospiraceae bacterium | reverse complement strand
TAGAAAATCAAGTTGAAACTCCCCACTAGCTCCGCCGGAACCGTACCGAGATCACCAGCAGATGTAATCGGTAGCAAAACTTTCTTTGCTCCAATGTCTAGGCATACCTGCAGCGCATTTGCAAGCTCATCTACCTTAATCAGCGTACCACTGATACTGATTTCGCCAAGTACAACTAGACTGCTGACCGTAGGTTTAGCAAGAGCAATCGAGCACAAAGCAATCAGTGTTGGTAATGTCAGTTTGCAAGTCATGCCAATCCCCAGGAAATTTAAGTAATTCACGATATAGTCTTTCGTGGTTGTATTGATTGCTCCGCTAATCGGGTTTCAGTTGGCTTTCAGGAAATTGAAAGCTGTGTTGGAAGCTTCATAGCATGCCCGATTTGACGCTTACGGCACTTCTGGAAATATGTCTGCCATCTTCCGACAAAGAGTCGATAGGCAGAAAGCTCATGGATAGTTTTGACAGTTACTTGAAAAACTCTCAAAAGTTTTTGGAATTATTGTCTCAAAAAATCAAGTGTGACGTAAGCCGCTTATGTTGTACCGTTTACGTAATCTCTCCTCTTGAAATTTGGATCATAATAAAAGAAACAGGGGGCGGGTTGATTAGCTGGCTAATCATTTCCGCTCCCTGATGGTTGTCCACGAGAGGATTCAAACTTCCGCCCCCCTCGCTTAGGAGTTCGCCCGAATTTTGTATCGCACTTTATCACAAGTTATCAGATATTGCATGTTTTCATTTTGGGGATGGTCTGGATAGCCTCCAGTAATCACGGTTTTCATCTAATCCTTACCAGTCTCATGCCCTCGTTGTTGCAGCCTTGTTGCAAAGCTTGAAAATCCAGCAGATGGTCAAGTGTCTCAATAAGTTCCAACTGAGTTTCTGACTGTTATCGGAAATGACCGCCAATCGCGTCTCCGGACAAAAGATGTGGAATATCCCAAGTTAACGGATATTACACACCAGACTGCTGCTATGAAGCCCATAGATCACGATAAGCCGCCCGCCAACTTTTCCTGCTGCTGTTCCATCTCCGGCTTCAGGTACAGCCTCGTCAGCATACATGAATTAATCTTCACAAAGTAAACCTGCTTTGATTCATATACCTAAATATTCCCCTGTGCCTCATGTGCAGTTACAAGCTGTTCGTAACTAATATCTTCCTTAAGACTGTTATATTTTTCATCTATAAGAGCAAAAATATTTGTTTTACCTAAGTAAATCTGATATAAATCATTTCTATTTATAACAACAATATACCTATTTTCTCGTAATGCAATCTTCTTTATTAAGCCAGATGCATCTGACCAAGGACTTCTACCAGTAACTCCATTCCACGAAATCATTATACCTAGATTTGTATCTGTCGTTGCTAACAAGGAATAAAACTTTCCTACATAAGTCACATCTACCTTTTTATCATAATTCTTACATTCGCACAAAAAAGAAGAGCCAAAACAATTATATATCTCTGTAAATCTCTGGTATTTTGCCTCTTCAGTCCAACTAATTCGTAAATCTATTTCATTTGTACTCGTCCGATAATTCTTTCCACAAACCAACAGAGAAGAATACCCTCTATGAAATAATGTGTACATTAATTCTTCCAAAAGTATTCCTTTGTCTTTTTGAGAGCACTTTCCAGAGTCTATTTTTTCAAACATACATTTATATTTATCTTGAACATCTGTACTGAAATTCAGTAGCTTAGTATACTTTTTAGCAGAAAGAGTAAGTACTTCAGACAAGGTGAGCCCCTCTTTTGCAATAGCCATATTTATCCGTTCAAGTTTCTCAACATCTCCGCTCATTTAATCACCTTATAAACAATAATCGCGTGACGCTGAGGATGTTCTATTTCCGAATCACAATTAACACATGATAAATAATCCGGTATATCCATATACGTTTGATAAACAGCACCTGTAAACTTTTGGCAATATGGGCAATGTACTAGCAAATACTGTTCTATATAACCAACATCAGCAATATATTCAAGAACCTTATATACTTCAGTAATAGTTATCCTAAGCTTCCTATGAAGCGCCGATGGATATACCCAGTCCCCTATTGAATACTTAGACATAAACTCTGAAAAAGAATCTATATCAATATCAAATTTCTTCTCCTCTAACAAATGCCTTAATTCTACAGAGATACTTGATTGCTTCATTCATTCGACCCATCCCTAAATCCTTGCAGCTTCCTGTTATATGTTGCATCAAAGTATACGTTTGATTGAGATAATCAAAAGTTAATTTCACTACATAACTTTGAGATTCAACAGGTTTAACCCAT
>CACYCJ010000255.1 GCA_902772925.1 uncultured Lachnospiraceae bacterium | reverse complement strand
GGATTCTTCCTGGGAGTACCTGGATAGGTGCCACAGGACATCGAATACCTTACATGCGTCCTGATATGGACCATCTCCGATTGAGGCACCGTTGAAAATCTCACCAATATCCTGGTTGAATTGATTCAGAGCGGCGCAGGCGTCAATTAGTGCAATGAAATCTCTTTTTTTTAACATGTTGTACCCTCCTGTAAGTGTTTTGGATTTCACTGACCGTAGACACGTGATGCAATGAGTCCATCGTCGGTGATACAAACTATTATAATCACATATGTTGGTGATAAGAAGATAGGGAGACATTCTTTTGTGTAGTTTTCTTTATGGAATAAGCAGGAAGGCTAATCGGATGGAAGGTGATTATACACGATAGTGTATGAGAGGGAATTAGAGGATGCCTCTATGCTATAGTATATGATGAGATAACAGAAGAGAGAATCATCACCCTGGGACTACCGGTAGAAAAGCCTATTTCATTTAAGTATAGGCTTTTTTTGATTCGAGAATATCAAGTCAGGAGGAAGAGAATTATGAAGCAACCGACACGAAGCACAAGGGCAAAATACTGGACGGTTCAGCAGGTTATGGATGACACCAATCTATGTAGAGATATGGTGGTTCGACTTGCAAAAGAGGCAAAGGCATATCTGTCATTCGGACGAGCTGTGAGGATAGACACGGAAAAACTCTATGAGTACATTGAATGTGAGTACAGAGAAGAGTGATGAGTAAAATAGCCAGCAGGGTAAAATGTTCCTGCTGGCTATTTTTCTTTATGGAGATTCTCTGCTTCATTCAGGTATTTCATTGCTCGGATTACATAAGCATTTAATGATTCTCCGTTTTTCTCGGCAATAGCTTTGTAATAGCTCTTGTCACCTTTGGGGACGCGGATTGTTATTTGATCGGTTTTTTCGTTTATGTATTTTTTTGCCGATCGTGCCTGAGCCGGGGTATAGCGGCTCTTCTTGTTGGATGTCATAGGAAAATCTCCTCATATTCATTATTCGATTTGATATTACATCCCATGAGGCAAAATGTCAATTTTGACAAGTTGAACAACATAGCCACATCTATGCACGCATAGAAATGTGAATGTTTGCCAATTGATTATATCTATGCATGCATAGTAGAATGAAGAAAAAGAAGAAAGGAGATTTCTGATGAAGAGAAGAGACAAAAAGGGTAGAATTCTTCAGACAGGAGAAAGGCAGCGGAGTGATGGTATGTTTGAATTTCGCATCACAAAGGCTGGGAAACGGTATTCTGCATATGGTCATACGCTTCCGGAAATGCGGGAGAATAAAGAGAAACTCCTGATGCAACTGGAAATGGGAATTGATATAGATAAGCAAAGAAGAGCATTAAATGATTTTGCTGATACCTATCTGGCTATGAAGGAGAAAACAGTGGCGAAGAGTACATACTCGACTATGAAGTATATGTATGATAAATATGTGAGGGAAGATATCGGTATACATGCGATTGCCGATATTAAAAGGTCACATGTTAAGAATTTCTATCTCTCTTTAATGGTTGGAAAAGGACTCTCCATTTCGACTATTGCCAGGATTGACTGTTTTCTAACGCCAATCTTTGAGATGGCTTTAAATGATGACGTTATCCTTCGAAATCCGGGAAGGGGCGTCTGTACAGAAATCAAGAGGGAGACACATGCGAAACCGAAAGAGGTTAATGTTCCTACACCCGAGGAGGAGAAGCGGTTGATGGACTACATTCGGGAGAATCCGTTCTATAGTTGTACAATGAAGAATCTAATTATAACAATCTGCGGAACGGGAATGCGTGTGGGGGAGGCTACAGCATTGACCTGGGATTGTGTTGACTTAGCAAACGGCATTATTACGGTTAATAAATCGGTGGCTTATGTAAGGGATAATCTTGGTAGAGCGGGTCAGATGATTAAAGAACCTAAAACGGAAGCGGGGAAGAGAAGTATTCCTATGATCAAGGCGGTGCGGGAGGCCTTAGAAGAAGAACTCGAATATCAGGGAAAGGAAAAACCGGAACAGCCTGTTATTGATGGAGTTACAGGGTTTTGCTTTTTAAGCAGCCACAATAGGCCGTATACAAGAGAGGCGGTTTGGGCTCAGATCAGAAGGATGACGATGGACTATAACCAGCAGCTTGATAATAAGAGAGACAGGATAAAGTATTTCTCAACGCATGCGTTGCGTCATACCTTTGCTACTGCGCTGTGTCAGAGTACAGATGATCTTAAAGCAATTCAGGAAATAATGGGACACAGCGATGCATCCATGACACTGACAATTTATGCAAAGGCCACTGAGGAGTCGAAGGCATGTTCGATGGTGAAATTTGAAGATAAGATTGGGCTATAGATTTTGGAGATGAAATAAGTAACAAAAAAGTTCTACCCCATTTTCTACCCCATTTCAGTTAAAAAGTGGCTATATGAGACAGCATGAGACAGATGTCACAATTTTGAAAAAACCCTTATTTATCGGGCGTGAAGGCACAAGACAGTACATAACAAAATCGTGAAAAAAACCGCCCCATAAGTAACAAAATACCTTCTCCAAGATGGGCAGTCACGAAAGTGGCTGTCCATCTTCCTTTTGTTACTTTTGCTGAACGGATGTTTGAAAAATTTGTTTTTGGCATGTAAAATCCATATTTCACGGGGATTTCAGACGATAATAATCATAGACAAAGCCCGGAGGAAATGTCAGTTT
>CACYCJ010000254.1 GCA_902772925.1 uncultured Lachnospiraceae bacterium | reverse complement strand
ATACCGGTTCTGCTGCAGGTTCAACTGTTACCATACCGTATTTAAGGGTTTCGTAAAGTGCTGCGTTTGTAGCAAGCTGATAAGGAGCTACATAGAATATATTAAGTAATCCGAATGTGAATCCGCCGAGTATATGCCAGCCTATGAATGAAAGATCAAGTACGAAGGTCTCCCATTTCTGACCCATCATTAGTCTCTTGCTTTCCGCAAATGCCTCTTCCTTTGTCATTTCCGGATTTTCCGAAAGAAGGTAAGGGATCATTCTGTATTCATAGCTCTTGATGATACCGGGTATTATGAAGAGCAGCGACCAGAGATAAATGTAAAGATCTCTGAAGAACATTACCTTAACTACATTCTTGTAATTTTTGTCGTAGCCGTAGGTAATATTTGAAATATTTGCCGGCTCTTCAAGGTTTCTTCTGAAGAATCTGCATCCGCCCACTTCAACCGGGTTAATGAAAAATACATCGATTGCAAAGCTTATTACAAATATGATAAATGAAACGATAAGTGATATTATTATGATAACACCTATTATTGCGGCAACGCCGATCACTGTTGCGATTATCAACCCCGGAAGCCAGCTCATCGGATCAATATCTCCGAGGTTTATATCCACATTTCCGTCCTCGTTCTCTACTATGAAATTTTCATCATCGGAACTGATAATCTTGCCGAGATCATCATAGGAATTAACAGATATGCTTCCTTTGTTCCCGTCAATATTTACAACTTCCTCGCCTTTTTCATTTGTTACGATAATGCGCTGGTCATCCATCTTAACCTTGTAGTCGTTTCCGTTATAGCTGAACGTATCTGTCTTTGCTACTTCCGTTGTGTTTCCATCATCTGCCTTTGACTCTTCCGTTGTATCCTCATCATCGTCGTCCGGATAATATCTTTCTTCTTCATCATCCGAATCATCGAAATCGATTTCCGGCATATTGATTACCGGAAAACTGAAGCTCGGCATCGATATCGGTTTCGTGAAATTAAACCTTAAGCCTCCGAAGCCTCCGTTTGCTCCTGCCGCAAATCCTCCCGTAAGAAGGGCAATTAAAAATCCGACCAGAACACATTTCCAGTAATTCTTCTTAAATGAAAGCTTTGCCTTGTCCTTTAAATCCTTTCTTGTCCACATATAAACCAACCTCCTGTCTAAAACCTCCGGCCGCAGAACCGTTCCGCAGCCAATTAACTGATCTGTATGTTATGGACTCATATTAACAAGCTATTCTTAAAGAAAAAATCGGCAAACCTTAACATTACCTTAATTTTGTGACATTGAGACGGGTCTCTGTCACATTTTTATTTTTGATATTCCAAAAGATCTCCCGGCTGGCAGTCCAATGCTTCACATATAGCCTCCAGTGTCGAAAACCTGATAGCAGATATATGTCCGTTCTTCATTTTCGACAGATTAACATTTGAAACTCCTACCTGCTCCGAAAGCTCATTCAGAGATATCTTGCGATCTGCCATGACACGGTCAAGCCTGAGTATTATTTGTCCCATAGCGATACCTCCTATAATGTTTCATCTGATAATACCTGCAGTGTTTTTCCGTAATCAAGTATCGTATAAATAACCCAGGTTGCTACGGCTCCGAGTGCTGCAAATCCACCGCCTGCGGTAAATGCGAGAAGTATACAGAATATTATCATTGATATAAGTGTCCTTTTGATCACCTTATCACAGAATGGATTATCTTCCTTTTGTATGATGGAGAATACCGATGAGAACAGCCACAGGCAAAATGCAACGAGTCCGGCCGCGACCGCTGCCGCTATCAGATAAAATCCGATGTGAAGCGCTATCGAATTGCTGTTTTCTTCAAAAAATTTTTCAAGCGAGGGAACGCTTGATTCAAGCTTTCCGCCTGCCAATGTCTGTAATTCTCCTTCATCTATCTCTGCAAGCTTCATATTTCCTACAGCTATGGAATAGGTTCCGCTAAAGCTGTCGCGATTTGCTTCCAGTTCGTTATCATATTTTTCCCTGTTTGCGAGAAGCACTATTCCCGATATAAGGCATAATGTACAGGCTACTGCCGCAGCTATAAAAAGTATTCTTGATACTACTACTGCAATCTTGCTGCTTTTTTTGATCTTTTCCAGTTTATTTTTTTCTTCGTTCATGATCTTTCTCCTTTTGCTAAAAAAACCTGATTCTAATCCTTTGAATCTTTTTTGATAACTCTTGCTTATATAATAAAATGCAGTCACTTCCGGACGTGACCGTCCTTTATTTGACTGCATTGTATTACTTAATATTTCATTTGTCAATAACTTTTTATCGTTTATCGTTAATTATTTTATGATTTAGTATGAATCAGCTGTTTCTTTACCAGCTCGGCAAATCTGCCGTTCTTATCCATAAGCTCCTGATAGGTTCCTTCTTCGACTATCTTTCCGTTATCCATCATGATGATCCTGTCAAAGTTTACAACCGTGGAAAGCCTGTGGGCTACCATTATGACCGTGGCACTTAACTTATTTATATTGTCAAGCACCTTGTCCTGCGTAATGTTATCCAATGCGCTTGTTGCCTCATCCAGTATCAGCACCTTCGGATTATTTATAAGGGATCTGGCAATCAATATCCTCTGTCTCTGGCCGCCTGAAAAACCGCATGAATTCGATTCGGAAATCTCCGTATCCAGCTTAAGCGGAAGTTCTCTTATGTAATCTCCGATAACAGCCGTGTCCACTGCCTCCCATATCTTTTCCTCGGAAACCTCACCGGACGCCGTAAATGTTACATTTGACGCGATGGTTCCCGGAAATACCTTACTGAACTGGAATACGGAACCGATATTTCTTCTGAGAGATTTAAGGTTAAGTGAATTAATGGCTCTTTCATCGTAGTATATCATTCCCGAATCGGGAGTCTCAAAGCCGATCAGAAGCTTGAGCAGCGTACTCTTTCCACAGCCGCTTTCGCCCACGATGGCAAGCTTTTCGCCACGCTTAATATCTATGCTGACACCATCGAGACAGCCCTTCTGACTTTCGGGATATTTAAAATACACATTATCGACCCTTATACGGCCCGTAATATTTTTAACATATTCAAGACTGTCCGTCTGCTCGGTTCCCGCCTCGAAAATCGGCGCAACATTGTTTGAAAGAACCTTCATGAGGAACAGATTCTGCATCATGTCCGTAAGACTGCTTACCACCGTTATGATAAGTGTATACGAAGACATAAATGTCATGTAATCTTCCCGTGAAATATCATTATGCGAAGCAATGGCCATAAGTGAGATCGTTGCGGCGGTCGATACCGCAGATATGAGTGCGTTCTGATACTTCAGGAAAAACGGCTGTTTATAATTATATTTAAGAGTTTTTCTGTAAAGCTCCGCCCATTTTGAATAAATGTGCTTCTGCGCGCCCATTCCCTTTATCTTCTGAATGCCTCGTATGGCGGCATACAAAAGATTTGTGCTCTCCATATCCACTTCAAGGGATCTTGACTCATTTATCGAATAAAAGATAGCGCCGATAATCGAAAGAAGTATCTTGCAGCCTAAGAATATAAGCGCGGGAATATAAAGCTTCGGAGCGAGATTTTTCATCTGAAGGACATATACACCGGAAAATCCGAAATCCAGAAGTATATCCATGAATATCCCAAGTATCAGGTCCGAAAGCCTGCCGCAGCTGCTTATTCTTCTCGACAGCTTTCCGGAGGATTTTTCCCTGAAGAATGACTGCGGAAGGTGGAGCACCTTTGCCATGATCGCAGACTGAACCTTCATCGATACTCTCATTTTAACCTTTGACAGGTAAACGGATTTAAACCAGGTGAGCATACTCCTTATCAGACTGATCATAACATACATCAAAAATGCGATCTGTAATCCCATTACAAACGAATTCGGACTGGGAATATATGAGCTGTAAACCCATTTATTGATCTTCGGGATGATAAGGCCCAAAAGGGATACAAGCAGCGTCGCGGATATAAGTCGTCCGTAATCATATATCGTAAGATACTTAAACACATTCACCATAAATGTAAATATGATTGACTTCTTTTCCTCAAGAGGCTTGTTAAACACATAGCAGCCCGGTTTAAGATTCCGACAGTAATTACTGTTTGCAAATCCCGATTTGGAATCAAAGGGGCAGAACCATCTGTAGCCTATGATCGAGGGGGTAAGCGCTACCGCCTTTCCGTCCTCCCTGAAGGCCAAAATGTACTCGGTCTTCTTATTGCTGACCTTCTCCACGGAATCATAATAATCATACATCATTCCGAGGGGATCCAGCATGGAATCCAGGAGAGTCCCGATCTGTCTGTGTCCGAACTGCCTGGGAATGGTCTTCCCGAATTTTTCCATAATATACAGAACAGCACTTTGCACATCATCCATCTCATTTTCAAAACGGACCATCTGCTTATCCTGAAGGAGTGATTCATCGGCAAATTTCTCTATATTTTTATTGTTTTGTTCTTTTTTGATAATAGTTTCGGTATATAGTCCCATTATATCTCTCCGGTTTAAAAGTCAGGTAATATTATCTTTATGCTTCATCCTTAGAGCTCACAAGCTTTTTATAAAGTCCGCCCAGCTTATAAAGCTCATCATGAGTTCCTTCTTCCACTACCTTGCCCTTGTTCATGACATATATCCTGTCACAGTCGACTATGGTGGAAAGCCTGTGAGCAACTATTACACAGGTAGTTCCTTTATCCCTTATGGACTTTATGACCCTGTCCTCCGTAAGAGCATCAAGCGCCGAGGTAAACTCATCAAGGAATAACAGAGTAGGTTCGTGTGAAAGCGCTCTGGCAAGCTCGAGTCTCTGAAGCTCGCCGCCCGAGAAATTCTTTCCGTTCTCCAGCATATATGAACCGTAGCCGTCACGGTCTCTCATGATCCTGTTATGGATCTGAGCATCTCTTGCCGCCATGACAACCTCATAATCTTCAATGGTATTATCCCACATTTTTATATTTGCATAGACCGAATCTTCGAATATCATGGTTTCCTGATCGACCGTTGTTATCGATGAACAGAATACCATATCCGGTATCTCTTCTCTCTTTTTGCCGGAATATAATATCTCACCGGATTCAGCCTTATAAAGATCGGCCATTATTTTCAGAAGCGTACTCTTCCCGCAGCCCGTTTCACCGACTATCGCAACGATCTGGCCTTTCTTGACCTCGAGGCTTACATCATTTACCACGGGATCGTCACCGGCGTTGTATCTGTAAACTACATGGCTTACGGAAATGCTTCCGTCCAGCTTGTCCACATTTTCATATTCATCCTCGGGAATGGGTATTTCCTTCACCGTATCACGGTTATTGATATCATTTACTCTCTCGATATTCGTTCTCATCGTCTGTAATGTGTTGACGGTATTCAGACAGTTATTCATGGAATTACGCATATTGTTGAGAACGGTCTGGAACAGCGACATTGTACCCAGTGTAAATTGTCCGTGCACGATAAAATATGCTCCCAGGAAAAGCTGTGCTGCCGTGAGCAGGAAGTTATGAACACCGTTTGTAAATGTGATCACGCTGTTTATATTAAGACTTGTAAGACGATTTTCCAGAACCTGCGACTGTGAATTGTACCAAATGTTATAGAATGACCTTTCGGCACCGCAGGATTTAATGGTATCTATCATATTCATACCATTTAACACGGAGGTACTGAGAGCTCCGTTACTCGTAGCCATACTCCTTGATGCAATGGCATTTTTCTCCTGGAAATACATTGTGATTCCGATATTTATAATTTCAATGCCTATACAGACGATCGCTATTACATAATTATATTGAAGAAGCATAACAAGATAGAATATCGTCATAAATGCATCTATCACCCTCGGAACAAGGGATTGGATAATGGAATTATCCAGCTTGACATTATTATTGATCCTGGACATAAGCTCTCCGGCACTGTATTGTTCGAAGAACTTAAGCGGCTGAGAAAACATTTTCTTGAAAAGCTTGCTTCCCGACGAAGCAGCCGAGTTTCTTGCCGTTCTGAATACTATCCATGTCTTAAGCATTGTAAAAACTGTCGACAGAATCATAAGTCCGTAAAGAAGTACAAGATATATAATCTCTTTGCTGTATTCATAGCTTGTCCTTCCGACTATTTCATCCAAATAATCCTTGGAAACTACGGAAAGTCTCAGATCACAGAAGATGTAACAAAGGCTGAATATAAGAAGGAATATCATGGTTGTTTTGACAAGCAGGATACGATCCTTCAAAAGAGCAAAAAGCGATTCTCTTTTTCCGCCGGTCTTAAATTCCGGAGTACGGGTAAATTGTACCGCCGTCCCCATATAGTAGGACTCGAACTTCTGAAGCTCAAGCTTATATTCTCCTCTCGCCGGATCGACCACCGTAACCATATTACCCTTCATCGCTTTTATAAGGGCATAGTTTTTCCTCTTCCAATGTACGATTATAGGAAATTTCTGTTTACGGAGCTCTTCTGTGTCCAGCTTCAGGATTTCACCCTTAAGTCCGTATGCCTCACCTGCGGCTACGATCTGCTCGGGAGAGGAACCGTTACGCGAAGAGACACATTTTTCACGCATTTCTTCCATCGGAACAAATCTTTTATTATATCCGAGGATCATATTTAATGCAGCCGCACCGTTTTCACCGGGCTGCATTTGAATTGTAATCGGTATCTTCATATAGTCTTCACCCGTATATCAATATTTTTTGCAAACAAACTTCCATTTCATAAGGCTTTTTTCGTCATAAAAGTCCTTATCGACAAGCACAACTTCAAATCCTGCGTCAATCAGCATTTCCGTCATTTCGTCGCAGGTATACATATACTCCGAAATGCGGCTTTCCCAGGCAATGCGCCCGTCCTTCAGGCACCTGATATGATTTGTAATGGTTTTGGGATCGGCGGAGCTGATCTCGTAGGTGATCGAATAATCTTCTCGCATGCATACCGGATACTGTACATCAAAATCCATGTACTCAGGATCGACCATATCGAAAAAGAAATATCCTCCGCTTATCAGGGCATTAAATGCATTTGATATAAGCCCCTTAACCTGCTCTCTGTCGGTTATGTGGTTGACGGCATCATCCACGCAGGTCACCGTATCATAACCCTCTTCCGAAAGAGGCTTTGTCACATCCTCAAGAGAAAAAACAATCCCCGGATACTTTTTTTCGGCCAAGCCGAGCATCTCGGAGGAAAGATCGATCCCTTTTGAATTATAACCCATTTTTACGAAAAATGCACACAGCTCTCCCGTTCCGCAGCAAAGATCAAGGTGATTTTTAATCCTTCCATCCCCTGCTTCCTCATTATCCAGAAATCTGATAATGCTGCTGCCCATAGTCAGAGAAAACTCACTAGCCCCGCAGCCGTCATAAACCTCGGAAAATCTGCTGTAATCCGTGTACATTCTACGCCCCTTTAAAACTTGAAATCATACAGAATCATTATACTTTATACAAGGTATTTTTTTCAACAAAAAATGTGACAACGGACGGTTCTCTCTCATTATTTTCAGTTGAACAATATAACAAACTGCAGGCAGGCATTTTCAAGGCTTACAGCTATGTGCCTTGAAAATACCTGCCTGCAGCTTTTATCTGTAAATTTATGTAACAAGAACAGTTTTCTGTATCTTTTTTTACATTGAATAGTATAATGAGCTACAGACAGGCATTTTCAAAACTTACAGCTATGTGTTTTGAAAATACCTGCCTGTAGCTTTTATCTGTATAAAAAAGTGACAACGTACGGTTATTTGTCAGATTTTTCAACTCCCTCTGTTTTTATGATGAATCTTACGGAGCCTGCCGCCTCATCGGCTTTTCCGGTGAAGCTTTCGTATTCGTTTCCGTTCTTTATCATAAGTCTGAGGTCATCTATATCTGCCGTAAGGTCTTCTCCCTTACCTTCAAGTGTATCGACCAGCTTCTTCGTCACATCATAGAGAGTTGCGGCGCCGTCACAAAGCTTTGCGCTGTTTGCATCAAGGGTATCCACTCCATTCTTGAGTGTTCCGACGCCACTGTTCAGCTCGTATGCGCCATCGGCAAGTGTCTTTGCGCCACCTGACAACGTCCTTGCTCCATCAGAAAGGGTTCCCGCACCCTCGGATAAGGTTATCGTTCCACTCAGCAGGCTGCCGGCTCCCACATTCAGTGTAAGGGTTCCGTCCGAAAGCTTTTTTGCTCCATCGGAAAGGGCAAGCGCACCGTTTGAAAGCTCCTTGGCTCCGCTATTTAATGTGTCTGCTCCGTTTTTAAGGTCTAATGTTCCTCCCGAGAGCTGCTTTGCTCCGGTTACAAGCTTATCACTGCCCTCGTCGATAGTTCCGAGGCCTGCACTGAGTGATCCCACTCCGTTATTGAACTCGGATATTCCGTTTGTAAGTCCCGCAGAACCTGATGAAAGCTGTCCGATTCCGCTTTTCAGCTGATCAATGCTTGACTGATAACCGCTTATCTCGGTATTGACTTTATCTATCACGACACCGGCGCCGACCTTAAGTCCCGCTTCTCCGTAAGTAGCACACATTGCGGTTACCGTGGGCTCAAGTCCTGCGGTAAATGTCTGAATCCTGCCCGATGTATCTGCATAGGAATTTGCGTAGCCTGCCACATATGCGTTCTGAGCCGAGCTGCTTATTGCTCCCTGAATGCTGTCGGTATACTGTGAAGCCGTTGCCGCTGCCACTGCAGCTGCCGTAGTTTCATCAATTCCCTGTGAAATGAGCGACTGATAGATTCCGCTTTGTATTGCCGAAACCAGCTGAGCCGTTGCATTACTGCCCGCTGCAGCGATACTTGCATAATTTCCGTCGGATGACATAGCAGCTACCGCACTACTCTGTACACCTGCTGCATCCGTAGGCATTCCGTTAAATGCCGATTTATCGATTGCTATTCCCTGCTGCGCTATAGCTGCTCCTGCCGTCTGCTGAATTGCCGCTGCAGCAGCTTTCTTTTCTTCCTCGCTGAGATCTGTTGCTTCTATAGTGGGAAGATTGAAGCTTTGAACCTTTTCATTTAACTGTGAAAGACCGTCGGAAATCTGCTTTGAACCGTCATACAGCTTAGAGCCGTTTGCCTTCAGCTGATCTGCGCCGTTCTTTGCGCTCTTTATGCCGTTACTGAGATCACTTGCTCCGCTGCTGAGCGCATTTGCTCCGTCATTTAAGCTTGCTGCACCCTGAGAAAGCTTCGTCGTTCCGTTATAAAGGTTAACTGCGCCATCCGAAAGCTTTGTTGCTCCGTCTGAAAGTGTTCCCGCACCGTCGCAGATGCTCTGTGTACCGTTCTTCAGACTTTGTGCACCCGACTTTAGTGACAGTGTTCCCTGTGAAAGCTTGTCTGCGCCGCCTGTAAGTGTAAGTGCTCCGTCTGAAAGTGTTCCCGCACCGGTTGAAAGTCTGTCGGTTCCGTTCTTAAGTGTATCCACGCCGCCTTTAACCTTTGCCACACCGTCGGTATACTCATTTATGCCATTCTTCAGGTCATTTACGCCGTTTTTGAATTCATTTGCCTTTTTATTTACCTGCTTCTGAATGTCTTCAAGCTCAGCATCCTCCGGAAGATTGTCCAGAAGTCCGGTGGTTGCTGCCGTAAGTGTCATATCCAGCTCGAAATCGCTTGCATCCGCAGTTATCTCAAAATGATCCGAAAGCTTTGTATCCTTAAGCCCGAGTTCCTTTTCAAGCCCCGGGATTCCGAGTCCGACTGCAATGTATTTGTTACCGTCGGCTATAACCTCACCGTTTTCAACCTCCACATTAGAGAAATTTTCACCGTTTAACAGAAGTCCTGTTATCATAACAAAGGGAACATAATCGTCACCGGTTGTCTTATTGTCATAATCAACCCTGATCTTGACCTTTCCGCTCTTTCCGGCTATATCTTCCTTCTTTACCTCTTTTCCGTCAAGAAAATATGTAAGCTTCACTCCGACCGGTGTCTCTTCATCGGTTTCGCCGGTGTAATATATCTCATTTCCGGCAGCTTCCCATGTAAGATCGTCACCCTTCTTTGAAAATGTCTCATCGCCCTTTACATTTTCTATGTTCGAAAGCTTACTCTCATCGGAAAGCTTATCCTTTTTATCCGGATTCTTCAGGTGATCGCTTACCTTGATCTTCTGAGCCTTTCCGTAGGAATCGGCAAATACATAGACCGTTTCCTCTTTATCTATCTTCTTGTCTTCTTTATCATTTCCCAAAAATGTGTCGAGAATGCCTTCCATATCTATATCAAGCTCATCATTTGAGCCGTTTTCGTACTCCGCATCCGTATCAGCGGTCCCTTCAACCGCCTGCGCTGATCCGTTTTTATGTACCTCCGCTGCACTTACCATCGGTGAAAATGAACCGCAGAGCAGTGAACCGCAAAGGAGTACCGTTATCATTTTTATAAAACTTCTGCTGCTGAATGATTTTTTCATTTCAATCCTTCCTTTCAAATCTTCAAACAACCGTTTAATTCGACATTATCACTCGTCTTCTTCTTAAGATGCCCGAATCCCAAAGTCGTGTGAACTATAAGTCCGTCTGCCAGATACAGGAATGCGGGAACCAGAAGTATTACCGTAAACATACTGATGATCGCGCCTCTCGCCATGAGTGTGCAAAGCGAGCTGATCATATCAATCTTCGAATAAAAGCCTACACCGAATGTAGCTGCAAAGAATGTAAGCGCACTTACTATTATCGAAGAAATGCTTCTCTGAAGAGCCTCGGTTATGGCCTGTTTCTTT
>CACYCJ010000253.1 GCA_902772925.1 uncultured Lachnospiraceae bacterium | reverse complement strand
TACACTCGGAATCCCTGTTTTTCCGAGTCCCCTGAATACTCCCTCTGCCACAATCGATGCACCGAACATCGGCTCCGCGAATGCTTCAATGCGAAGAATTATCGTTCCCAGTTCACGCACATTTTCATCCGGAGACATTATTGATATCATTTCCGGCGCAAATATAAACAAAAGCACTCCGGCCAAAGTCATTACGATCATACCTATGGCAACCGTCAAAAATGCAAAATGCCTCTCCAGCTTTTTCATTCCCGCTCCGAGTGCCTGTCCCACAAGGGTCGTAGCCGCATGGGCTATTCCGTAGCCCGGCATATAACACAGACTTTCCGCGGTTATGGAAAATGAATTAGCGGTTATCGACACATTTCCGAGAGGGGCAACTATAAGCGTTGAAATAACATATGCTATACCCATTATCGAAGAGCTCAGCATAACCGGTAGTGACATCTTTATTGCAATCTTCCATTTTTCAGGAGAAAGCCATCCTTTTTCATCTTTTCTTATATGAAGCTTCTTTGAAAAAACCAATATTGAAACGATTATCCCCGCCGCACCTAAAGCCTCGGCACACATTGTCCCTACTGCAGCTCCGGTAACTCCGAGATCCGCTCCGGGCAGATGAACCGAAATGCTTCCGCCGAAAAGGCTGACATCCCTGTCCGGATATATGAAAAATGCGTTAAAGACCACATCGAGAAAGCACATTACAACATTCAGTATACTCGGGACCTTCATATTCCCGCTGCACTCGAGCATTCCCGCGCCCGTATAATTTACCTGCATAAGCGGAAGCATGAAGCCGTATATAAGAAAATAACGGGATGCATTATCCAGCACATCCTCCGCCCCTCCCATCCATACAGGCAGTTTTCTGTGAATAATGATAACAATACCCATCATTATAAGAGCAAAGCCAAGTACGGTAAGTAGTCCCGTCTTGACATATTTTCTGGCTTCCTTATCCTCTCCCGCTCCGATCCTGTGGGCAATCCCGACGGTAAATCCGGTTCCGATTGCCCCGCAAAGTCCGCCGATAAGCCAAGTGGTGGTTGACACTATTCCGATGGCAGCAGAAGAAGACGCCCCAAGGCTTCCGACCATCGAAGCATCTATATATTCCATTATTATAGTTGAAATCTGTGCAAGTATCGCAGGTATACTGAGCCTGAGCACCAGAGCTATCTGCTCCGCCCCCGAAAGCTGACTGCCGGCACGCATTTTGTCCAGACTATCCATCGCTTCTTTTATTCCATAGCGGCTGTAGGAATTCCGGGAATAATCCCGTCAAACTCATTCAGCCTTTCACCTATTTCGGCATCAAATGTTGATCTGTCTATGTCAATCTTAGTTTCATCCAGAATCAGCTTATCAATCCGAGAGGCTTTGATGCTGCATCCGGAAGGATTAAAGACACTGTCGATAGAATCTGTTGCCTCAATCTCACCGGTGGTATATTCAAAAGCGAGGCTCGTCCCAGCAAGCCTGCAGTTTACGACCTTCAGATTTTCCATATAACAAAAGCCCTGAAGGCTTTCCACCGTACAATTTACAAGAGTTACATTTTTCGAATTCCACCCTATGTACTCGCCCTTTATATATGAATCGTAAACCGTAACATTTTCGCAGTTCCAAAGGCAATCCTTTGTGTCAAAGCTCGAATTTCTGATCTCAAGATTTTTCACTCCGTCAAAGCTGTATTTACCCTTGTACCTCAGGTTTTCCACCTTGACATCGGACGCATTCATGCAAATATAATCACCTGTCACATTGCAATCCTTTATAGTAAGGTTTTTCGTGCCCATACAGAAATGTGCGCCTCTTGCATCAACATTTTCAAGATAAACATCATCATTATCCCACAGTGTTTCGACGGCATCCGAAAAGCTGACATTCTTCAGCATTATCTTCCGGCACCTTCTGAGAGTTTTCGGCGCGTCAATCACACAATCCTTAAGCTCGACATTTTCCGAATACCATAGACCCGCTCGGGATTTCGTATCAAAATGAGTCTCTGATATTTTTAAATCCTTCGCATACCAAAAAGGATACCGGCCGATAAACTCGCATGACTGTGCCTCAATAAAAGACGCTTCCTTTAACGGAGACTCACCCACATCAAAGGTGACATTCCGTATCAGTAAACCATTTTCGTTAAATAGCGGCCTTTCCTCCGTATAGCTTTTATCCTGAATAATTCTTGCTTTCATTCAAAACGCTCCTTTTTAGTCAAAAAAACTTAAGCTGTTTTTATTATTATCACATTTCCCTCTCAAAATGAACAAAAAAATGCAGCTATGTTCACTCTGTCACATTTAACATTGTAATATCGGCATAATTGGTGGCATAATAAAGCCAC
>CACYCJ010000252.1 GCA_902772925.1 uncultured Lachnospiraceae bacterium | reverse complement strand
TACTCTGATAGCTGTGCTGTCTGCCATACTTATCATTATCAATCTGGTCGGTTTTTTCTCGTGGCGGAGTAGTGCGAATGTGTCATTAGAGCAAAAACAGCGTGAACTTGACGATACTATTAATGGAGTAGGTGGGCTTTTAGAAGAAAAAATAGAAGAATTGTTGAAAAAGAACCAGGTAGTAAAAGATAAAATAGAAGCTTTCATACAAGAGATTGTAGATCAAGAAGATCATTTGACAGATGAAGAATGGGATAAGATACATTTGCTATTAGATAAGTATAAGAAAAAGGAGGTTCTTATAGATATCGAAGAAGATGAAAAAGTGAATGATGGACAAATAGGAGAAAAATGATATGGGGGCAATAGGAAATAAACCAAAGAAATTTCGTACAACCGATACGTTTGATGAACCTGAGATGCTGGCAGACCTTGACAGTATCAGGAAAAAAGCTAATGACGGTGGGTATGTGGATGACTATAGACTGGATGTTGAGAAGTTTATAAAAGAGAATTTCGATGATATCAAAGTTGAAAAGACAGCGTTAGCATCCGACGTTTCTGGCAAACTGGAGTTTAAAAATGGTGTCTGGGTGATGACTGTGAACTCACAGCATCCTATAGTGAGACAACGCTATACATTAGGGCATGAGTTGGGACACTATCTGAATCATCGGGATTCGGTGAAGTCGTTTGAGGATACGGTGTATTTCAGAAGTAAACAGAAATCATCGATGGAATATATGGCAGACCAGTTTGCTGCACAATTACTGATGCCAGAAGACGATATTAAAAAACTTGTGGGGGAAGGAGTGAAAACCGTAAAAGAAATGGCCTCTAGGTTCGAAGTGTCGCTGGAAGCTATGAAATACAGACTGGAAGAATTAGGGTACATCGTTAAGAAAGCAGAGTAAGCATGTATATCCCCATTATAAAGACCGGAGAGGCAGAGATAAAGGCTGTTGAGAAACTGACAGCCAAGATGTTAGACCGGATAACACCTATCATAGAACTGACCCGAGGAAGGCAGAAAACCACTAAGAATGGAAATACCAAGGTGGTGACATTCCCCTTTGACAAGCGGCTGGCAAAGGTAAAGGAAGTTTTCAAAGGAAGGGAGGTGTTCTTTGACCTGACAGCAGACGAAGGTTTGCTGTCAAGCGAGGTGTATGCACTCTATGATTATGAAAATGGTTATGAAAAATGGCGTGAGTTTATTCGTAATAATAAAAGGGAAGATGGATTCGGAAGAATAATTCCTTCGGTATTGTTTAACTGGTCGGATGAAGATTTTGAGGCAAACTTTGCACAACAGGTGAATGGCCTGGCAGAAGAATGTGGCGCAGTGATGTACAGGTCATCGATTCAAACAAAAGACTGCTATGACGAACTGCCTATTATTATGAAACATCTACCTCGGGATTGCGAATTATGGATTATCCTGGATGGTGGCTATTTGCAGGACTCTGCAGTGGAATTGGCTTATAATCGCTGTAAGAAGCGAATTCGGAATATTCAAGACCGTATACTTGGTGGTAAAGATGCCCATTTTGTAGTGGCAGCAACATCGTATCCCGAACGAGTGTTTGATTACGGAGAAGAAAACCCTATTGTAATAAGCCATTCGGAAGTGAAGCTGTATGAAAAACTGAAGGAAGACTATTCTTATATTATATATGGCGATTATGCGGGAACCAATCCTATCAGAAAGGATTTGATAGTGATGGCTCGTGGATGGATACCAAGAATAGATATCCCCTTGATATATAAAACAAGAGTGTATTGGAAAAGACGTCCCAAGGGCGTTACTGAGTATAAGGGAACTTATATCAGAGTAGCCCAAGAAGTTGTGAATGATTCAGAATTCTCCATTAAGCTACAGGGGACATGGGGTATAGATGAAATCATAAACTGCTCAGAAGGATTTGTTACATCCTGCGCACCAGCCTTCTGGATAAGCGTCAGAATGTTTAATCATATCTACCAACAACTGATAAGTCTGAAAGAGGAATCTAAATGATTATATAATCCTCGGGTGTTTGAGAGCACTCGGGGATTTTTGTTTTTTTACGAGCAGGTGTAGAACAAAGCTTATCTTTATAGTAATTAATGAAATAATCGTGAACCGTCTTATAGGATTTTTTTAATACGGCTGC
>CACYCJ010000251.1 GCA_902772925.1 uncultured Lachnospiraceae bacterium | reverse complement strand
ATGCGTGTTTAGCTCAGCTGGATAGAGCGTTTGGCTACGGACCAAAAGGTCGGGGGTTCGAATCCTCTAACACGCAAGACATAAAAAAACAGGAAACATTTTCGTTTCCTGTTTTTTTATTCTCATTAATCTGTCTCTGATCTTATTCCGCACCCGGGCCATACTCTTCACAAGGATTCGGGTAAACTCTGTATATAGGCTGAATAACCTTACCTGAAGGCTTCTTTCCTATCCAAACCTCGGGAGTTGCATTATCGCTTCTTCTGTAAAGTATCCAAAGCTCCGGCTTACCTCTTCCGGAATCCTTCTTATACTTAAGGAAGTAATAATCCTCTGAAAATCCCGAATATAAACGGTTTTTCTGGTTTCCTCCGACTGCTCTACCCTGAGGTATATTCAGTAAGAACTCATCAACGAAAGCCTGCTGCTTGGGAGTTCCGTCCTTATATTTAAGGTCATCGTATGCTACCTTAAAAAGCGCATTGTCCCAATCCCACTGCTGGTACTTATATCTGATTCCACGAGCCCATGCTACGGGAATTATCTGATAAGCTCCCTTTGTCGAAGCGCCGCAAGGATATCCATCCGGAGAAGCATAATATACAGCACCGTTTGTTCCCGCATTCTTCTTTTCGGTACATGCATCCCAAGATTCCGATATATCCTCACGAGAGGATGCGGAAGCAAGGTTTGCTGCCACAAAAACGCAGTATGCAGTCTGATTATCAATAGCTTTACGGGCTCTGCCGATATATCTGATAAGCGTAGGCGCCGTAGTCATCGCAAGAATCGCAATGATTGCAAGTGCCATAACAAGCTCAATAAGTGAAAAGCCCTTGTTGTTTTTTAAACCCCTAATCATATAACCACTCCCATCTTCTTTTAATGCATTAATCAATAGTATCAAATTGTTACCTTAATTTTGCAAAAATCATTATTCGGATAATGTACAATAACACCTTTTTGCTTCATAACTAATACTATTTTATCACCATTCCATATGGTTATCAACACATCTTTCCCTGTTTTCAGCCCTTTTTGATAGAACTTTCACAAAAATATTTGTGCATTTTTAACAAATGCAATTCAAATGCTCTCTTTTATGAGTTACTACCAATGGATTATTCGGAATCCTCAGACTGCTGATCGTTCAATGCTGAGGCTGTCTGATCATTCACATCAGACGGTACCTTCCGGATTACCGTTTCTTCCGTAGTCTCCTTACTCACCGGCACCTCTGAACTTGCCCGACTCGGGACTGCTTCAGAACTCATCTGATTCGTAAGCTCCTCCGCTTCCACCCCATCTTCTTCATAGTCCGTATCCGGACTGTCTGCGGGTTCTATTGCAGGACCCGTTATTTCCGGGGCATCATCTATTTCCCATGGCATCTTATGCGGGTCAAGCTTTTTTGTATTCACCTTGAATTCTACATCCGAAAGCAGTAATGCTTCCGACTTTTTTTTCTTCTTTTTCTTTTTTTCGGATTTTTCGGTCTTCTCGACCTTTTCAAGCTTATCCGCTTTACCCTGCTTTTCCGTCTTTACCGATCCGGATGAAGCATTTGTACCGGAGGATGCTTTCCTTTTCTTTGACTTTCTTTCAATATCCTCAAGCTCTGCGGAATTCAGCTCGTAATAAACCTTATGTTCCTTCGAAACCTTATCAAATATCTTCATGAACTCCTCTCCGGAAATGGATTCGTGTTCATAAAGATATCCTGCTATGGCATCCAGCACAGCCGCATTTTTCTTCAGAAGAAGATAAGCCTTGTCATACGCTCTTCCGATTATCTCCCTGACCTCATCATCTATCCTTGCCGCCGTTTCTTCGGAGCAGTTCAGATATCTGCTTCTGTCAAGGTATTCGCCGGTAATGCTTTCAAGCTGCACCATGCCGAATTTATCGGACATACCGTACATAGTCACCATAGCTCTGGCTTCCTTAGTTGCCTGTTCTATATCATTTGAGGCACCGGTAGTCACGGACCTGAACTTGATTGCTTCTGCAGCACGGCCACCCATCGTCACAACGATATGAGCTTCCATTTCTTCCTTGGTCTCGAGATATTTTTCCTCCTCGGGAACCTGCCATACATAGCCGAGCGCACCGTTTGTTCTGGGAATAATGGTTATCTTCTGCACGGGCATTGTATGCTTCTGTAAGGTTGTAAGAAGCGCATGGCCTGTCTCATGATATGCCACAACTCGCTTTTCTTCATCACTGAGCAGTCTGTCCTTCTTTTCTTTACCCGCAAATACCACCTCGACTGAATCCAGAAGGTCCTTCTGTCCGACAAGCTTCCTTCCCTTTTTAACCGCAAGAAGCGCAGCCTCATTTATGATATTGGCCAGATCGGCGCCTACCGCGCCGCTTGTTGCAAGTGCCAGCTCATGGAAATCTACGGTTTCGTCTATCTTGACATCCTTTGAATGTACCCTCAGAATGTCTTCCCTGCCCTTCATATCCGGTCTTTCGACAACTACTCTTCTGTCAAATCTTCCGGGACGAAGAAGTGCCTTATCAAGGACCTCAGGTCTGTTGGTAGCAGCAAGGACTATAATACCCTTAGTCGAATCAAACCCGTCCATTTCACTGAGGAGCTGATTCAAGGTCTGCTCACGTTCGGAATCTCCGCCCGCATGTCTGGTATCACGGCTCCTGCCTATCGCATCAATCTCGTCAATGAAAATGATACATGGAGCCATGCTGTTCGCCTGTTTAAAAAGGTCTCTTACTCTTGACGCGCCGACACCGACGTAAAGCTCAACAAATTCGGAACCGGAGATTGAGAAAAACGGAACATCCGCCTCACCGGCAACAGCCTTGGCAAGGAGCGTCTTACCTGTTCCGGGAGGACCTACAAGCAGTGCTCCCTTGGGGAGCTTTGCTCCTATCTCGGTATACTTGGCGGGTTCATGAAGGAAATCGACCAATTCCTCGAGGGATTCCTTTGCCTCCTCTTCACCCGCAACATCATTAAAGGTTACGCCGGTCTTCTTCTGCACATACATCTTGGCATTGGATTTTCCAACGCCCATTATTCCGCTTCCCTTTGTAATGTTCTTCAGTACCATCGACATCAGGAAGTAAAATATCGCTATCATTATCACATAGAAAATGATATTCCGCATTATTACCGTGCTGCCCTCGTCGATCGCTGTGAATTCGACATTAGCCTTTTCAAGCCTTGTTACAAGGTCGTAATCGTCGGTTCTTACCACGCTGTAAATAACCTTCTTTGCGGGATTATCCTGGTTTTTCGGTGTAAATCTCACGGTATCGGCATAAATTTCCACATCCGTCACATTTCCCGCATCGAGCATTTCGAGGAACTGACTATAGGATATTTCCTTGAGTCCGGAATTCATAAATCTTCTGAACTGCTGGAAGAATATCAGTGCCAGCACAAGCGAAATTATAAGAACGACGATCGTCGAGAGCATCGGACCTCTTCCGCCCGACGGCCTGTTGCCGCCATTCTCATCATTTTCATTTATATCTCTTTTATCATCAAAATCTGCCATCAAAAACCTCTGAAACTAAATATTTAAAGCTCAGCCCTGTGAGCTCTGCGGCTTATTCTTAGTTATACATATTGCCGCCATATAAGGGATACTTATCCGTAAGGCTCTTTACAAGTGCCTCAGCGGCAGCAGCATCCTTATCGATTATAGCCGCCTTGAATGCGTCGGCTATCACATACATATCTTCCTTAACCGCTCCTCTTGTGGTAACGGCAGGTGTACCTACTCTTATACCGCTTGTAACGAAGGGTGATCTGGGATCATTGGGAACCGTATTCTTATTTACCGTAATGTGAGCCTCATCAAGCATCTTTTCAACTTCCTTTCCGGAAATATCAAGTCTTCTGAGGTCAACAAGCATAAGATGGTTATCCGTTCCGCCTGAAACTATATCAAAGCCTCTGTCCTTAAGAGCATCGGCAAGAGTAGCTGCATTTTCCACAACTCTGCCCATATATTCTTTATAATCATCCGAAAGCGCTTCCTTAAAGCATACAGCTTTACCGGCAATAACATGCATAAGAGGTCCGCCCTGGATTCCGGGGAATATAGCCTTGTTGAAGTTATACTTCTGATTAACCTCTTCGCTGCAGAGGATAAGACCGCCTCTGGGGCCTCTGAGCGTCTTATGAGTTGTAGTGGTAGTGATATCAGCGTAAGGAATGGGGCTCATATGCTTTCCTGCTGCTACAAGACCTGCTATATGTGCCATATCGACCATAAGTACGGCTCCTACCTCATCAGCTATCTCACGGAATTTCTTGAAATCAATAGCTCTTGCATATGCGGAAGCACCTGCCACGATAAGCTTGGGTTTTGCTTCCTTAGCTATTCTGAGAACCTCATCATAATCGATGAAGCCGTCATCATTAACGCCGTAAGAAACACAATTATAATTCTTACCTGACATATTTACGGGTGAACCATGTGTAAGATGTCCGCCGTGATCGAGGGACATTCCCATGAATGTGTCACCGGGCTGAAGTACTGCGAAGAATACCGCCATATTTGCCTGAGCTCCTGAATGGGGCTGTACATTTGCATACTCTGCTCCGAAAAGCTCCTTTGCCCTGTCTCTGGCAAGATCCTCTACCACATCAACGAACTGGCATCCGCCGTAATATCTCTTTCCGGGATATCCTTCGGCATATTTATTTGTGAGCGGGCTTCCCATAGCAGCCATGACTGCCTTGGAAGCTATATTCTCTGATGCTATAAGCTCAAGATTTCTGTTCTGCCTCTCTATCTCGTCCTTCATTGCTGCCGCTACTTCTGAATCTGTCTGTGAAATGTAATCAAACCCGTACATTGGTTCCTCCTTTAAAACTGTGTTTTTTATTTATTTGTTTTTATTTATTTGTTT
>CACYCJ010000250.1 GCA_902772925.1 uncultured Lachnospiraceae bacterium | reverse complement strand
TAAACTATGCCAATCACAACTGCAGTCCACACATTGCATCTAAACATGAAACCTTCTCGCCATCTCGCGGCTGAATTCCTTGTCACCGAAAACAATAGTCGCAAGCAGCGCAACGCAGGATAACGAAATGCATATAATGGGAAGTATAAAATTATCTATATGCTTTGTCATATAAAGTGACATTACACCAATGCTGCACACCGTCAGGAATATAAGGATGACCAGATAGCTGTACCACATCTGCCGGTTCAGCATCATAAAGAAAAATACTATCGCATCCCCTAGTAAAATGAGTCCGGGAATGACCCATTCGACGGCCCAGCCCCGATTTCCGGTAAATCTGTCGATAAAATACACCACAAGGCCGGTCAGAACCAGCTGTATTCCCAGCTTCAGTGCAAAGCCGGCATCCCTCTTCACCCAGTAGTATATGCATATGTAGAAATACAAAAGAGCAACCGCACTTATGAGCGACCATTTGTAATGCGGCGTAACGATATAATTGACTATCACAGCCGCCGCTTCCATCACGATAAACACGAAGAGTATCAGCCTCAGAACAAAGCGGATTTTCTTGTCTCTCTCTCTGACATCCGGGTATCCGACAGGCATTCCGAAGCGTTCTGCCGCTGCCTTTACCTCATCCTCGCTCATATCGTCCAGAACCTTATGGCATAGCGGGCAGGTCTTTCTTTCATCATTTATGACTATTTTACAATTTGAGCATTTATACATAATGCTTCTCCAATCAATATCCGTAAACTCCGTTTGTTTCTATCGTAAGCTCCAGTCCCTCTCCCGCAAGCGTCTGCGCAAAGCATTTCTGAATCCCGGTGTCCGTAAGGCAGGAGCTGAAGGTTGCCGTAAATGTGTCGCCGCACGAGCAGACACCGCATTTGATATTCTGGTCGTCGGACATACTTAAGAGACAGGAGCAGCTCTCGACAAATTCCTTATACGGCTCACGAAAGCTTATGTTTCCTATATTTGTAAGCGTGGTCGTGTTGTGGGAAACGGAATCATAAACCTGCTTTATGGCAAAATTCTTTATAAACAGCGGAACCGCACGGAGCATTATATTTGTCTCATTTGAAACATTATAGGAGATAATGTTGTCGATGTTTTCCTTTACCGCAGCCTCCTTAATGCATTTGTCACAGATTTTGATGACTTCCTCAAGGCTGTGGTCATTTCTCTCGGGCCTGAAAGTAGAATTAATCATAATGAAGAAATTCTTTAAGGTATGTGAATCGTAAAACGGTCTTAAATTTATGGGAACGCTGCAGATTATAGGCTCACTGTTTGCATTCCCGTTAAGATAATTCTTGTAAATGGAATATACATAGACGCCCACGAGAAATGAGTTGATGGTCACGCCATAGCTCTTACTCACTTCCTTAAGCTGCTTAACGCTCATATTCATGTGAATGACCGCAATCTCGCCCTTCGGAAACATTTCACCCTTTATGACAAGAGCCTTCTCCTTCGGATATTTCTTCCTTTCTCCCTCGGGCTCCTTGTAATTTTTTATATAGCTGTCTTCCTGATCGAGATAAACATCATTTGAAAGATCGTCCTTTTCATTCCAAAGCTCGTCATGATGCTTTATCCGAAGATACTGATAGGTAAGCTCCTTCAAAAATACAACTCCGCCGAAGCCGTCGGTAAGCGCATGGAATACCTCGAGATTGATCCTTCGTCCGTAATAGGTCACTCTGAACATAAACTGATTGTTTTTGCTCCTGTTTATATATGCCCCCGGAAATGAATATTCCTCTCTCACGATAGGCGCATTCTTCTTGCTCTCCTCAAAGTAATACCAGAAAAAACCGGCTTTCAGCCTCATTCTGAACAAGGGGAACCGGGGCAGAAGACGGTTCAGGGCATCCTGAAGCACAATCCTGTCCACATCCTCCGTCAGCACCACGGAAATGCGATATACATTTGTCATACTTGTGTTGGCGATCACGGGAAAAAGAAGTGCCGTATTGTCCAGCTTTCCCCATGACAGCTGATGATCTTTTGCCATATTACGCCTCGTTGCATTTTAATCACTTAAACATACAAAGTGACAGCATCACTTCAGCATTATCACGCCTGCCTGAAGTCCTCTTCTTCCGTTTGTGTATCTGTGGGAGAAGAAAATGTCATGCTGCTTCATAGTACATATCTCTGTCTGAAAAATGTTGCTTTTCAAAACACCCGCATTTTCCGATATCAGCTCATTCAACTTCCAGAGATTTAGCATATATCTGTCTTTATTCTTTGAGGGTGCGATCACTCCGTAAATGTCCTGCAGCCCGGTATATGATATCTGTCCCGACCCTGCCTTATCAAGATACGGGCATTCGCTCACGGCTTTTACCACAACATCGTCCACCTCATAGCTATCCGGTCCGATGGACGGGCCGATCGCTACACGGATATCCTCCGGCGAGCATCCGTAAGTATCCTGCATCTTCTTTATGGTCTTTGCCGCAATCCCATTGACCGTTCCCCGCCAGCCTGCATGAGCGGTTCCGATAACTTCCTTTATCGGGTCATACAAAAGGATTGGAACGCAGTCTGCTGTAAAAACGATCAGCGGAAGATTTTTTACATTTGTAATCTGGGCATCGATTCCCAAATGAGTGTTCTCCCTGACAATTCCGACACCCGCATCCTTCTTTCCGACCACTATCACCTTTGTATCGTGAACCTGATCGGGAAGCGACAGCCTTTCATAGTCGAAGCCCATGCTTTCTCCGAGGAGCTTATAATTGGAAATGACATTCTCCCTGCTGTCGTCTGTCTTAAAGCCTAAGTTGAGTGACTTGAACCATCCGCCGCTGACTCCGCCGAGCTTTGTGGAAAAACCGTGTAAAATGCGCTCTCCGCCTGTAAAGTCTCTGACCTTTTCTCCGTCCGCAAAGCCTCTGACCTTTATATACGGGACCGGATTCATTATTACATCAACCTTGTCAGAGTTCTCCGATAGGGTTTTTAATTCTTTTAATTCATTTGTTGTTTTCGAATCATTTATTTTTTTTATTTCATCTATGTTATTCATTATCGGCAGGTACTTTCCCTCGTAAACGATTTGTTTTTCAAGATCGGCAGGTTCTTTCCTCGTAAACGATTTGTTTTTCAGAGCTCATACTTAGAAAACGGCTCCTCCGTTTTCTCTTCATTTTCCTTAAGGCTCTGACCGTATCTGATGAGCATGGATTTCAGTTCCACATCCTCCGAAGCCTTTTCTATAAGAAGAGGCAGCTCCTCCGTTTGGGGAAGCTTCATTTCAAAATACATTTTTCTGTATGCATTTTCATAAAGGCTGTGCCTGAGAAGAAATGTAAACGCCGCGTCTTTCCTGTGATCATTCAGATAATCAATATAGCGTACCTCGTCAATGCCGTCTGTCCTCAGTCTTTCATATATCAGATGCGCCTTCTGCTCCTGCTTTTTCATTATGAAAAGCGGAAGATCGTTTTCCTCGCCCTCATAATCCTCCTCGCCGCCGGCGGGGAAGGGATCAAAGCCTGTCTCATCGGGCTCATTCAAAAATGCTATGAGAAGTTCATCATAGCATTTTTGAAATATTTCCGTATTGATACTTTCTCTTACAAGAAGCTCCGTCTTTGCGGGCCATTTCTTAACCGAAAGAGCAAGCATATGAGGCTCCTTATTCAGAACATTACGGGGTTCATTTTCATATATGAAAATCCTGTCGAGCTTATCGCAGCCCTTAAAGGCCTTGGGCGAAATGCTTCCGGCCTCTTTGGGAATGTATAGCTCGCTGAGATTACTGCAGCCTGAATAAGCCCAGTCTTCTATCCCCGTAATCCCGGAAGGTATAACCTCCGTGTACAGGCTTTTATCATTTAAATGTGCTTTCTTTTTTATCGTCTCCATATCCTAACTGAAAAAGCTTGATACTGCATCATTTACCGACGACTGACCTGATGTTGCCGTGGTCTGGGAAGGTCCGTTACTCGAATAATTCATCGTTCCTGCCATTGTAGGTGCCATTAAAATTCGTCCCGATCCTCTGTATACATTAAGGAAGCCCTCTCCCGAGAGACCTGAACCGAGGAATGACTTCGTGGACTTCTCAACCGTAAACTGAAGAGAGCCGGACCAGGCAATTGCCATATTTCCGTCAATCTTAACAACATCATCCTGAAGAACAAATTCAAAAAGCTCCTGTCTCGGAACCGGGCTTTCGAGAACGGCTGCACCGTTACCTGTAAGACATAAGTTAAAAAGTCCCTCTCCGCCGAGAACTGCCGAAGAAACATTCTGACGCCTTACAACACTTTCATTAAGTGCTGCATCACATGCGAAGAAAAGGCCGTCATCAAGAACCATTCCCTGAGGTCCCCATTTACTTACATCCTCAACAAGAATGTGGTTATATGTAGGCTCGAGCATAAGATAGCCCTGTCCGCGATAGAGAGGCTTTACTGCAGATTCGCCTGTAACGGCACCTTTAACAGCCTTGCTGAAGAATCCGCCTACGCCGCCGACATTTGCATTCATCTCTACACTTCCGGTCGTCCACTGCATTGCACCTGCCTGTACCTTTACAGCATTATTGCCGTTAAGCGTACAAAGCACCTGACGCTTTCTGACATTCATTTCCTTCATGAAATAAGCGCCTGAAGCACCCGACGGTGTAACCGACAGATCGTTCTGATGCTCATAAACATAGAAAGGACCTACATTTGCAATACACTTCATATTAGCGTTGTTAAATACATTATTTATAGTTACCATTACTTTAAACCCCCTTTGAAAAAAAATTAAAACTACAGCTAAGATTGTAACCGAAAGTCCGTATTATGGCAAGAACGATGTGCAATGAAAAAAAAGGTATCCACGACTCTTTGGTCACGAATACCTTTGTATAATTTATCTTACTATTCTTCTACAGACTCATAATCTTTTTTGATGTTCTTCAATTCCTCCGAACTGATGTCTGCAACTGTGCAAATAATATCATCCGAAAAACTGCCAAGCTTCAGCATCCTTATAGCTGTTTCCCGTTTGGTTTTCTTAAGAGTTTTTTCAGTCGCCTCCTCAGCCGCCTCTTCAGCCGCCGCATTCGCAGCATCCTTTATTACCTGATCCATCGTCATGATGCTT
>CACYCJ010000249.1 GCA_902772925.1 uncultured Lachnospiraceae bacterium | reverse complement strand
CGTAAGTATTGAGCTTACTATGATCAGAAGGATGACTGCCGTAAAGTATGCCGGTTCAAGAAGTCCGACCGAAAGCCCTCTTTGGGCTACGATAAGCGCAACCTCGCCCCGTGTCATCATTCCGACACCAATCTTTAGGGAATCGCTAAATTTATATCCCAGCAGCTTTGAGACAGAGCCGCAGCCTATGACCTTGGATACAAGACCGACAAGCACAAAGCATAGTGCAAAAATGATTATAGTTGTATCAATGTCTCTTACATTAGTCTGAAGACCTATACTGCAGAAGAATACGGGACCGAAAAGCATGTAGGAATTGATATCCATTTTTTCGGAAATGTATTCCGAATCCCTAAGCTGACATAAGATTACGCCTGCTATATATGCACCGGTAATATCGGCAACATTGAAAAATCTCTGTGCAATATAAGAAAAGATAAATGCAAGTGCAAGACCAAGTATGGGAATACGCCTTGTATGAGGATATTTTGCATCAAATATCTTGAAAAGCTTATAAATGATAATTCCCACCACTATAGCAAATATAAAGAAAAGTACAGTATGGATAAGTACAGAGCTGATGCTTGATGAAGGATCCTTGAAGCCGATAACAACCGTCAGAACAAGGATGCCGATGACATCATCGATGATGGCGGCAGACATGATCGTCTGACCAACCTCATCGGAAAGCTTTCCGAGCTCCTTAAGGGTTTCTACGGTAATGCTTACGCTTGTTGCGGTAAGTATCGTTCCTATAAAGACAGCCCTGAAAAATTCTTCGGTTCCGATAGCAGCGAATCCGAAATATACCATATAAAGAAGAGTACCTCCTATCAGAGGTATGAAAACTCCGGCACAGGCAATTACGGTTGCCTTTATGCCGGTTTTTTTCAGATTCTGGATATTTGTCTCGAGACCTGCCGAGAACATGAGGAGTATTACGCCCACTTCGGCCATTGCCGAAAGAAAGTCCGAAGAGTGAACGAGATTTAAAACACTGGGACCTATCAGAAGACCGGCCACAATTTCTCCGGCTACCTGAGGAGCCTTCAGCTTCCTCGCCAGAAGACCGAATATTTTAGCTGCTACAATGATGATAGCCAGTTGTCTGAATATATCTAAAGTGTCCATAGTATAGTTTACTTCCTCTCATAGTAAAATAAGAATGTATATTATTGTGCGTTGATATTTATGATGTACAGCCGACAGGTATATGAATGTATATTAAAACATGGCGGAGGTTTCGTGAAATTGCCTAAACAAGGATTTTAGATTTTTCCAAATAAGCGAGACTGTTTGAGCGAAGCGAGTTTTGAGCGTTTTGTGAAAAATCAAAATCTTGTTTTGTGCAATTTAGAAACCGGAGAACCGTTTTACATATATATTTATATATCTGTCGGCGTCAATTATAAAAATCATTTCTTTACAGCGAGACTGTTTGAGCCGTAGGCGAGTTTCGAGCGTTTGGTGATAATTCATAACCTTACTTCGTGAAAAATAGAAATCGCAGAACAGTTTTGAAAATGTTTACATATACTGTCCGGCGTCACGCAGATTATACTACTAACCTTTCCATAACAATACATATGGAAATATCAGTTCCTTGCATCATATTCCGAAATATACTTCTTCGTAAATTCAACATCGGAAGGGCAGTCGAGGTATTCGTTGCCATATTTCTGTCTGGTTTCATTGCCCTTGCCGGTTATAAGGATAATGGTCTTGCCGGATGAATTTATGATCGCATCTTTTATGGCTTCGCCTCTGTCCTCGATCAGTTCATAGGGACAGCCTTCAGCCTTTACATATTGAGCAATATCCTCGGCGATGTCGATGTATGGCTCTGCACCCGGATCCTCCGCGACGATATAAACCTTCTTTGAATAATGTCCGGCAATGGTTCCGAGATCTCTTCTTCTGACGAGAGCCTTCTTGCCGGGGCAGCCGAATATGGAGATAATGTCATACTCGGGATATTCCTCTTTGGTGGAGGAGAAGAGCTTTTCAAAGGAAAGCTTGTTGTGAGCATAATCCACAACGGCAATGACATTTTTGTCCTTTGTTGTATAAGCCTCCATTCGTCCCGAGGAGCGGGCCTTCTTAAGACCGCTGTACATATATTCATAAGGGATTCCGTAGAAAATGGCGGTTCCTATGGCGGCAAGCGCATTTTCTACATTGAAAAGACCAGGCATTGTAAGAACAAACGGTTCATCGAAGTCCTGAATATCAACCGATACATCCTTCGGGCAGGTGAAACGGACTCTGAAACGGATTTCATCATCAACCTTCTTTATGTCATAGCCGTAAATGTCACTTTCAGGAATAGTGCCGAAGGATAAAACATTTGCGGAAGCCTTTGCTGATTCACGGATCCTGTCGAAATAATCAGCATTTGTGCATATAAGAGCATTTTCGGTCTGAGCGAAGAGTCTGAGCTTTGAAGAAAAATAATCCTCAAAATCCGGATGCTCTATGGGACTGATATGATCCTCGGATATATTCAGAAAAATACCGACATTAAAATGTATCAGATCCACGCGGTCATATTTAAGTGCCTGCGAGGAAACCTCCATGGTGAGGTACTTGATACCGCTGGATGCAGCATGATCGAAATGTGAAAGAAGCTCAATATTTTCGGGTGTTGTAATATGCGACTCGTATCTTTCCACACCGTCATAAACATCGATGGAGGATATCACGGCGCTTTCTTTACCGTTATTTGCAGACACATAATCATCGATAACGGATTTGATGTAATAAGCGGTTGTGGATTTTCCTTTGGTTCCGCCGACTCCCGTAAGATGGAGCTTCTTTTCGGGAGAGTTAAAGAAAAGCTCGGCAAGATAAGGCATTGCCACTCTTATGTCGGAAACCTGAATATAGGGAAGAGCAACATTTTCATATATTATTTCGCTTACATAAGCTACTGCTCCGCGGCTTTTTGCATCCTCAAGATACTGCTCTTTGAAGGCAGCACCTTTGCATACAAAGAAGGTGCCGGGCTTTACGCCTTTTGAATCATAGGTTAATCCGCTAACCTCTGCATTTTCGGGGAAGCTTTCGGAAGCACCCTTATACAGTCCGGCAGCTTCAAGCACCGTAATATAGTTTTTTAAAATGTGTTGTTCGGTCATGCTGTTACCTCTCGTAACCTATTTATAATAAATCTTATACTTCTTATAATGGCTCAGATGATTTTTGATCATTCGGAGCATTCTGTTCGGCGAGTTGTCACCCTTCATAAACACAGGATTAACATATTCATGCTTTTTCAGAAGGGCATTTAGCATTTTTTTGTTTTCGGGACGATGAACATATTTTTTTGCAACCGCTTTCGGAACAACCAGCCAGAGATGAGGTTTCTTCGGTGATTCGAAGGAAAGGGTATTACCGTTAATGTATTCTTCGACAATGTATTTCGAAATGTTCAGTCCGGAGCCCGTTACATAGAAATTGGATCTTCCCTGACGGGTGTTGATCTCGAAGAATTTATATTTATTGTCTCTTTCATCGTACTTGATATCAAAATTTGAAAAACCGATATAACCCAGCTCCTCAAGCAGAGTCTTAACCTTTGACATAAGAGTTTTGTTGCTTTCGGTAATTATTACGGCGTGGTTTCCGGAGCCGTGGGGTGTGTGCTCCTCAAGAAGAACATGCCCGAGGCACATCATTTTTACTTTTCCGTTTTTATCGGAATATGAAGTGAGAACATTCATGTATTCGTCATTTCCGGGAATCATATCCTGAATTATAAGCTTGTCATCGTAGCCGGCACCGTAAATGTCATGGATGACCTTTATCAGCTCCTCCCTGTCGGCAATCTTATATACCTTTTCCTGCGTGTCAAAGGGACATTCCCAGTATCTTACGGGATTTGAAGGCTTCAGGATTACAGGGTAAGGGAAGTTCATAGGGAAATCGTCCTTCATGTCCTGTGTATAAACGATCGTATCCGGGTAATCGATTCCGTGCTTTTCGCAGAGCTCATAGAAGTAAGCCTTCTGCTGAAGCTTATTTATAAGCTCGAAATCCGTATAGGGTGCTACGGCATTCCCGGGAAGAGAAGCCTTGTACTTGCTTACAAGCGCCGCATAGGAATCTCCGCAGCCGATGAGAATTACCTTTTTATCTTCGTTCTTTTTACAGAAGCTTTTTACGGTGTCGAGAAAAACCTCATCCTTGTCGATGTTAATGTTCGGAGTATAGGTAATTATCTTGCTTTTGTAGCTGGGACCGCTGGGGAATTTCCCGAAAACATAAGAGCGGACCTTGTATCTTTCATAGAATGCGCGTGCAACACTGTAGGTATTGATATCCCCGCCGAAGAGCATGGGAATAAAGCTTTCATTTTTAAAATCCATAGAAATGATTCTCCTGTCTTTTCATTATCAAGCTTGTAGTATAGCACTAATTAATAAGTAGTGCCACAATAAACTGTGAGTCTTGACCAATCTCTTTTTTTTATATAAGATATAGTGTGATTAAGTATGTGGATTTATATTTTTTTATCGGGAGATATTGAGTGGAATCACAGGAATCAAATTATAATAATAAAAAAAGTACTATTATATTCAGCTCTGTAGTGGCTGTTCTTTGTGTACTCAGGGCATGGATACAGACATATGTTCCGATATATCCGATACTGGATGCGACCTATGATGATATGCTTATGATCAACTATGCGGTTAATATGGGCACGGAAGAGGGCGGATGGCTCGGAATGTATGATCTTTATACATTAAATAAGCCTGCCGGTTATGCATTTTTACTTAAATTCAATCAGCTTATACATTGTCATTATGAACTTTTATACGGTATTATACTCAGCCTTTCCTGCGCAGTTCTTTTTATAGCCGCCCGAAAGCTTTTTAAAAGTAATCTTACGGGCCTGGTCGTTTTTATCTCAGCGCTTTGCTGTCCCATAACAATTGAATGTAATGTGGCAGGAAGAATTTATAATATGTCCATGGTTCCCATATGCGTTCTGCTTCTTATGGCGTCCTACATAGGTATTATAGCCGAAAGAAACGAAGGCTTTCTGAAAATGCTTCCGTGGATCATAATCTCGTCGCTCACCTATGCTTATTACAGGATTTTGAGAGTTGACTATATTTGGATCGATCTTTTCCTCATCGGGATAACAGCATATCTTATAGTGCTGTATTTTATCGAGAATAAGGACGATAAGATAAAAAACATTATATTCAGGATTGCCTTTTACCTTATAATCTTTCTTGTCGGGATACTTTCCACCAATACCTTAAGGCTTGTAAATTACTTCAACTACGGTGTGTACGCCACAACAGATTTTGATGAGACGCATTTTGCAAAAATGTGTTCTTTGCTTCTTTCTGTAAAACCGGATAAAGAGATACCCGGAGTATATGTAACGAAGGATGCGCTGTATAAGGCTGCAGAGGTCAGTCCTAATCTTAAAAGACTTGTTGATCAAAGGGAGACTTCAGGATGGAGATTTACAAGAGCCGATGACGGAGAAATGGACATAGAATTCTTTGCCTGGAATCTGAGGTTTTCCGCTTCTGAGCTGGGATTATATGAGGATGCCGCAGCTACTGACGAGTATTATAAGGTAATCTGCGATGATCTTGAAAAGGCGTTTGATGACGGAAGGCTGGAGGATAGGGGAGTCATTACAATATCGCCATTTAGTGCGCCGCTTTTTGTAAAAGACATTCCGAAGATGCTTTCTTACTCGATAAAGCGGGGCTTTACAAGTGTTCTCGGCTGGAAAGATATCAATGCGGCCTATTATATCAGCGAAGTGCCTACCGATGATATGAGATCTCTGAATTGTGAATGGGTAACAAATGAAGAGGTTATTTCCGTAGATGAGCTCGATAACGGACTTAGCATTGCAGGCTGGTTTTGTCCGAAAAAGTCCGGCGACACGCTGAGGATAATGATATATGACAAGGAAGAAAAAGTATACTTTCCGGATATGCTGCCATCCGATGATGTGTACATGGCACTCAAAACCGAGGAATCGAAAAAATGCAGAATAGATTGTGTGATCACCGATAAATCGAAACTGGATTTTAATGGGGATTTATATTTAAAACTTACCTTAAACGATGATGTAGTCTTTGATGATGAGGTCTTTAGCATTCAGGATGCCGGTGAAATAGAAGGAATTTACTATAATATAGAGTTTTTGAATCAACATCATAGAGACGAAAGAGTTGTATCAATCAAAAAGAGATATGACAGCAGTCTTAAAAAGTTCTTTTCTTTTTTGAAGGTTCAGAGAGTGATTGCTCCTATCGTCGCTGCTATTGTATTTATCACAATAATTGCGGATATAGGCATATATATCTTCAAAAGGATCAAAAAGAAAAAAACGGAATTTCTTCCGGTAATGCTGAAGATAGGCGTGCTGCTTACCATGTGGATAAATATAATGATACAGGCGGAAAAGTATTATATGACCGAAGAAGCATTTTCGCCGTTTTACGCGGCAGGTTCATATATGCTGTACAGTATATTGATCGGTCTATGCTCGGCTTCAATCCTGGAACGATTATATGAGCTTCAAAGGTAGAAATCGGGTTGTCAATTACCATGATTATGGTTATAATATCACTCTGTGATCATATGCCCTATGATGCGCAGATTTAAGCGGTAAAAACAAGAAGGGATGTCAATATGGACAGAATCAGACTTGGGATACTCGGTGGAATGGGTCCCGAAGCAACTGAGATTTTTTATAAAAAGATAATAGCTCACACATTGGTTGAAAAGGATCAGGACCACATTGATATCCTGATCTATTCCCATGCCGGTATTCCGGACAGGACGGGCTATCTTCTTGAAGGCAGGCAGGATGAGCTGTGGGATGTGCTAAGAGGTGATGTGGAGTTACTAAAGGCAGCGGGAATAGGCTATCTCGTAATACCCTGCAATACAACGCATTACTTTGCCGAAGGCTTCAACTCGCTCATGGATGGAAAATTCATCAATATGATAGAAGAAACGGCTGCTTATGTTAATGAGCGCCATATAAAGAGGGTAGGAATCCTTGCGACCGACGGAACGATGAAAAATGATATGTACGGTAAGGCACTTCGCAGTCTCGGGATTGAAGCGGTATATCCGTCACCCGAGGGACAGAAGAATGTGATGAGCATCATTTATGAAGAGATAAAGGCCGGAGAAAAGGGCGACAGACACAAATTTAACGGCGTTATAAAGGAGCTTGAGGAAAAGAAATGTGAAGCATGCATTCTTGCCTGTACAGAGCTTTCCGTATTCAGCATGAATCACATGTTAAATGGTGCATATTATATTGATGCACTTGATGTGGCCGCAAAGGTAAGCATAGAAAAATGCGGCGGAATTTATCAGGTATAAGCTTAAAAAGGAAATGAAAAATGTCTGATATAAAAGATGCATTAAAGGATAAAAAAAAGCTTATAGCTGCATTTATCAGTTATTTCTTCATACTGCTTGTCGGCGCATTCAGAATATGGATACAATCGGTCGTTCCCTTGTATCCGAATGTAAATGCTGCATATGACGATCTTCTTATGGTAAGATACGCCGACAGACTCGGAAACAGCGCGGGATGGCTGGGACCGTATGATTCCTACACGCTGAATAAGCTTCCGGGCTACGCAGTATTTCTGAGATTAAATCACATTATAAACGCCCGATATGAGGTGTTCTACGGCGTGCTTTTATTTATAGCATGTGTTTTTTTGTATATCGCTTCATACAAGCTCATGAAGAGCAGGATCATGGCATTTATAATGTATGTGACGGCGCTTTTCTGTCCCATTATGATCGAATGTAATGTGTCCGGAAGGATATACTGTATAGCGCTCGTTCCGCTCTGTACCATTACACTTGTGGCAGGATATATGGGCATCATCGCAAACAGAAACGAAGGCTTTCTGAAAATGCTGCCATGGATAATTCTATCGGCACTGACCTATGCGTATTACAGAGTGCTGAGATATGATTATATGTGGATAAGCTGCTTTCTGGTCGGAATCACGGCTTATCTTTTAATCCTTTATATGATAGAGCATAAAAAGGAAGGAATAAAAAAGCTCATTTTGCAGGCTGCGTATCTTTTGATACCGATAGCGGCGGGAGTGGTCGCTACCAACGGACTTTGCCTGCTGAATTATGTCAACTATAATATATATACCGCAACCGATTTCAATGATACAAAATTTGCCGAAATGTGTTCTCTCATAATGTCGATAGAGCCCGATAAGGAAATACCCGGGGTATATGTGACAAAGGATGCGCTTTATAAGGCGGCGTCGGTCAGCCCTAAGCTGAAGCGCCTTACCGATGAAAGAGACGAGGTCGGCTGGAGCTTTACGAGGCCGGAGGACGGAGAGATAGAGATTGACTTCTATGCATGGAATCTCAGATATGCTGCGGATGCTCTCGGACTTTACGGCGATGCGCCGGCTCTTAATGCATATTACGGCGAGATATGCAGTGATCTCGAGAAGGCCTTTGAGGACGGCAGGCTTGTAAAAAGAGATGTTATAACCGTTTCGCCGTTCAGTGCGCCTCTTGCCATTTCCGAGATACCCGATATGCTGTACTATTCCGTGATCGAGGGCTTTGGCAGCGTGCTACGCTGGGATGATGTCAATGCGATATATAAGGTTAGCTCGATTCCCTCGGAGGATCCCGATTCGGTTCTTTTTGAGGAGCTTACGGGTGAGGAGGTTATTTCCGAAGACGAGCTTGATAACGGAATTACGCTTGTAGGCTGGTTTTATCCAAAAAAAGAAGGAGATGAGCTGAGCGTAGTTATTTACGATCAGAAAGGAAATGAATTCAGACCGGAATTCGAAAGCTCTCCTGATGTTTATAATGTGTATGGCGATGAAGCGGCAAAAAACTGCAGGATCAACTGCTGTATTAATGATAATTCGGGACTTGACCTGAGCGGCGATCTTTATGTAAAGCTTATATTAAACGGAGAGACGATTTATGATGCGCCTGTTCTGGATATCAGCAATGCGGGTGACATAAAGGGAATCCGATACAGCGTCGGTCAGGCAAGCAAGCATAATTATAAAAAGGAAGTCGTGGTGCTTCGAAATGTGTACGAAAGAAGCTACAGAGTTTTTTATTACACGCTTCAGACTATAAGGATAATGGCGCCGTATGTTGCAATACTGCTGCTTATCATTATGCTTGCGGAGATAATAATGTATATTATCGCCCGCGTAAAAAAGAAGGATACGGAATTTCTTCCGATAATGTTGAAAATAGGCATTCTTATAACTATGTGGGTGACCATACTGCTTCAGTCCGAGAGAAACTTTAAGGACTGGGATATGTTCTCGCCCTTTTACGGAGCGGCTTCATTTATGCTTTACAGCATTTTGACCGGACTGTGCCTTGCTACGGCTGCCGGATGGATAATAAAGGCAGTCAGTAGGAAAAACGGCAGGACGGAAATGAAAGAGAGTATGGCGGAAAAGAGTAATGATGAAACTGTAGTAACGCCGGAAAAGAGTAACGGCGGAAAAGAGTAACGACGGAACAAAGTAATGACGAAACAGAGTGAGTGACGAGAAAGGGGAATAGGTAGATCAATGGATAAGATAGCTGTTTTGATCCCGTGCTATAACGAGGAAAAAACCGTAGAAAAGGTAGTTACGGACTTTAAGAGAGTGCTTCCGGAGGCCGCGATTTATGTATATGACAATAATTCAACCGACAATACGGTGGCACTTGCTAAAAGAGCTGGGGCTATCGTAAGGCACGAGTACAGTCAGGGAAAGGGAAATGTCATCAGGCGTATGTTCAGGGAAATAGAGGCCGAGTGCTATGTCATGGTGGATGGCGATGATACCTATCCGGCAGAGGCTGCTCCCGATCTTGTAGAGGGAGTCCTGAAAAGAAATGCCGATATGGTTGTAGGCGACAGGCTTTCAAGTACATATTTTGAGGAAAACAAAAGACCCTTTCACAATTTCGGAAACAGTATAGTAAGATGGTCTATAAACACATTATTCAAATCCAATATTGAAGATATAATGACGGGGTACAGAGCATTTTCATATGAATTTGTGAAAACCTATCCCGTAACCTCGAAGGGCTTTGAGATAGAAACAGAAATGACGATACATTCCGTTGATAAGAATATGAGGGTTGAAAACTGCGTTATAGAGTACAGAGACAGGCCTGAGGGCAGCGAATCGAAGCTTTCCACATATTCGGATGGCTTTAAGGTTATAATGACCATAGTAAGGCTTTATAAAAATTACAGACCGTTCGGATTCTTCGGTATGATCTCACTCATTCTGGCGGCGCTTTCAACGGGCTTCTTTATTCCCGTATTTTTGGATTTTATTCAGACCGGATTGGTGTCAAAATTCCCGACGCTGATCGTTTGCGGAAGCGTAATGGTTATTGCCATACTTCTCTTTATCGCGGGAGTTATTCTCTCCTCACTCAGAGACAGAGATAAAGCTGATTTTGAGTTCAAGCTTAATGAGGTATATCAGTGGAAGGAAAGACATAAAAAAGCTTCAAAAAAAGCGCATTTAACTAAATAATGCCTTTTGACACTGCACCCTTAATATGATATGATATATGTACTTGTCGAATGTTGGTTTTTAATGCAGGATATAGGGGTTAT